>NZ_JBTIXF010000017.1:0-100692 GCF_055793945.1 Plantactinospora sp. A48
ACAACACCACCCCCCCCCCTCCCCACCCACCCCCCCCCCCTCCCCCCCCCCCCCCCCCCCCCCCCCTCCCCCCCCCCCCCCCCCCCCCCCCCCCCCCCCCCCCCCCCCCCCCCCGCTCCGGTCGGACCACGCCTGGGCCGCGTGGATCTGGCGTACGCAGGTTGAACGGGAGGGTGGCGCGGTGCAGGACATCAACGCGACCTGGGTGGGCGCGACGGCGAAACAGATCGCCCGGGGCGTCCGGCGCGGCGACGTGTCGGCCACCCAGGTGGTGGCCGACCACCTCGAACACATCGGGCGGGCCGACCGGGATCTGTCGGCCTTCCGGACGGTCCGCGGCGGTGAGGCGATCGTCGAGGCGGAGAAGGTCGACGAGCAGGACGACCTGGCCAACCTGCCGCTCGCCGGCGTGCCCGTGGCGGTCAAGGAGAACACCCCGGTCGCCGGCGTACCGACCTGGAACGGCTCGGCCGCCGCGCGTACCCCGGTCGCCGAGTTCGACCACGAGGTGGTCCGGCGGTTGCGCGGGGCCGGCGCGGTCATCGTGGGCGTCACCCGGATGCCGGAGCTGGGCCTGTGGGGCACCACCGACGACGAGACCGGGGTCACCCGTAACCCGTGGAATCCCGACCACACCCCCGGCGGCTCCTCGGGCGGGTCGGCGGCGGCGGTGGCGGCCGGCCTGGTGCCCATCGCGCACGCCAACGACGGTCTCGGCTCGATCCGGATCCCGGCGGCCTGCTGCGGCCTCGTCGGGCTCAAGCCCGGCCGTGGCGCGGTGCCCAGCCAACTCGGTGCGACCGACTGGTTCGGGCTGGCCGAGCACGGCGTCCTGGCCACCACCGTCGCCGACGCGGCGCTGGGCTTCGCGGTGCTCGCCGGGCGCCGGCCGGACCGGCTCGTGCC
Source organism: Plantactinospora sp. A48 (assembly GCF_055793945.1). NCBI lineage: Bacteria > Bacillati > Actinomycetota > Actinomycetes > Micromonosporales > Micromonosporaceae > Plantactinospora > Plantactinospora sp. A48. Next base: position 907 of record NZ_JBTIXF010000017.1, read on the forward strand.
CCCGGACCGGCTGCGGGTGGCCGTCTCGCTGCGGTCGCCCGTGCAGGGCGTCCGGCCGGACGCCGCCAACCGGGACGCCGTGGCGACCGCCTCGCGGCTGCTGGCGACCGCCGGGCACGACGCCATCTCCGTCGACCCGGTCTATCCGACCTCGCTCGGCCTGCGCGGCGTGGCGACCTGGCTGGCCGCGGCGGCCGCCGAGACCCGCGCCGCCGGCCTCGACCCGGCGGCCCTGCAACCACGGACCCGCCGGCACGCGGCGCTGGGCGGCTTCGCCGAGCGCCGGGGCTGGGTGCGGGAGGCCGACCGGGCCGCCTGGCGGGAACGCTGCGTGGCCTTCTTCGCCGACAACAACGTGGACCTGCTGCTCACCCCCGCGCTGGCCACCGCGCCGCTGCCGGCGCACCGCTGGTCGGCCCGGTCCTGGCGGACCAACCTCACCGCCAACATCCGGTACGCCCCGTACGCGGCCCCGTGGAACATCGCCGGCCTGCCCGCGCTGGTGGTGCCGGTCGGGCTGCGCCCCGAGGGACTGCCGGTGGCGGTGCAACTCGTCGGACCACCCGGCTCGGAACTGCTGCTGCTCGCCGTCGCCGGGCAGTTCGAGATGACCCAACCGTGGTCCCGGCACGCGCCCGGCCATCCGGCCGGGGCCGCCAAGGCCGCCCAGTGACGGCACCCCGCTGACCTGCTGATCCCGGTTCCGGGGTGACGCTGCCGGCCCCACCGGCTCACCCTGCGCGAGGTGGCACGATCGGGGCATGACGGAGCTGGTCGGCCTGCCCGACATCCAGGCCGCGCGGGAACTGCTCGCGGGCGTCATCCGGCGTACCCCGCTGGAGCCCTCCCGGCCGTTGAGCGCGGACCTCGGCGGCCCGGTCTGGCTCAAGTGCGAACACCTGCAACGCGCCGGTTCGTACAAGGTGCGCGGCGCGTACGTCCGGATCTCCCGGCTGACCCCGGCGGAGCGGGCCCGGGGGGTGGTGGCCGCCAGCGCCGGGAACCACGCCCAGGGAGTGGCGCTGGCCGCCGGGCTGGTCGGCACCGCGGCCACGGTCTTCATGCCGGTCAACGCGCCGCTGCCCAAGGTCGCCGCCACGAAGGGATACGGCGCGACCGTTGAACTGGCCGGCGTGACGGTGGACGAGGCGCTGGTCGCGGCGGGTGAGTTCGCGGCCCGGACCGGCGCGATCCTGATCCACCCGTTCGACCACGGGGACGTCATCGCCGGTCAGGGCACGGTGGCGTTGGAGATCCTCGAACAGTGCCCGGACGTGCGGACCATCGTCACCGGGGTGGGTGGTGGCGGGCTGGTCTCCGGCATCGCGGTCGCCGTCAAGGCGCTCCGCCCGGACGTGCGGGTCATCGGGGTGCAGGCCGAGGGGGCGGCGGCGTACCCGCCCTCGCTGCGGGCCGGCGCGCCGGTCCGGCTCGCGTCGCTCGCGACGATCGCCGACGGCATCGCGGTCGGCCGCCCCGGCGAGATCCCCTTCGCGCACGTGGCGAAGCTGGTGGACGACGTCGTCACCGTCTCCGACGAGGACATCTCCCGGGCCCTGCTGATGCTGCTGGAACGCGGCAAGCAGGTGGTGGAGCCGGCCGGCGCGGTGGGCGTCGCGGCGCTGCTGGCCGGGGTCGTCGAGGTCGCGACCCCGACCGTCGCGGTGCTGTCCGGCGGCAACATCGATCCGCTTCTGCTGCTGCGGGTCATCGAGCACGGGCTGGCGGCTGCCGGCCGGTACCTGCGGCTGACCGTGCGCTGCTCGGACCGGCCCGGTCAGCTGGCCTCGCTGCTCAGCCAGATCGCCGAGCACCGGGGCAACGTGGTGGACGTCGAACACCAGCGACACGATCCGCACCTGCGCCTCGGTGAGGTGGAGGTGGCGCTGTCGGTGGAGACCCGTGGCGCCGAGCATTCCGACCGGCTGGTCGGGGCGCTGCGGGCCAGCGGTTACCGGGTGACCATCGGCGAACGGTCCTGACCGGGCACCGGGACCGGGAGCGCGCCGGCTCCCGGTGACCGGCGGTCGGATCAGCCCGAGAAGGGCTCGAAGCTGATCACCGTGACCTTGATGTCGGCCCCGCTGGGCGCCGTGTAGGTCACGGTCTGTCCCGAACGGCTGCCGAGGATCGCCTGACCCAGCGCGGACTCGGGGCTGTAGACCGTGAGATCGGTCGTCGCGGAGATCTCCCGGGAACCGAGCAGGAACGTTTCGGTGTCGTCCTTGTCGTCGTCGAAGTAGATCGTCACGACCGTGCCGGGCGCGACCGAGTCGGCGGTCGGCGCCTCACCCACCCGGGCGGTGCGCAGCAGCTCCTGTAGGTAGCGGATGCGCATCTCCTGCTTGCCCTGCTCCTCCCGGGCGGCGTGGTAACCGCCGTTCTCCCGCAGGTCACCCTCCTCCCGGCGCTCGTTGATCTCGGCGGCGACGGCGGGCCGGGCGGCGATCAACTCGTCGAGTTCGGCCTGCAGCCGGTCGTGCGCGTCCTGCGACAGCCAGGTAGCGCCTTCGCGATCGGTCGTGGACACAGGCGGTCTCCTCGGTGGGACAACGGTGGACAGGGACGAAATACCAAGTTACCAGTGCGCTACACACCCCGGAGGGGCACGTTTTTCGCACCGCGTACGTGCCGACCCGGTCCGTCAGGCCGTCGGCCGGCCGACCACCGTCCGGCGCGGTCGGTCACGCCACCGTGGCGGTGGGTCACGTCGCTGGATGGTCGATCACACCGTCGAGGCGGTCGGTTCCGCCGTCGGGTGTCCGGTCAGGCCGCCGGGCGGCAGCGCAGCACCTCGCCGAGGAGGGGCCGGGCGGAGGTGGCCAGTCGGTGCCGTACCTCGGGCCGCCGCTGCCCGGCCGCCGCGGTGACCCGTACCTCCTCGTGGCCGACCTCGGCGCCGTCCCGGGAACGGGCCCGCAACAGGCACACGGCCGCGCCGCCCGGTGGCACGGTGACCCGGAAGTCGATCACCACCTGGCTGTCGGTGATCTCCGTGTAGGTAATCACCTCGGCCCGATAGGTCGGATCGCCGTATTGTCGGTAGAGCTGGGCCGAGACCAGGCCGAGCACCGCGACGAGCGCCGCCACGAGCAGACCGGCCAACCAGGGCCGGCGGTGACGGTCGGCGCGTCGCCGCCCGTACCGGCCCGGTGGGAACACCGGTGTGGCGGGCGGAGTTGTGGTGTGCGTCTCGCTCACCGGAGGCGATCTCCTACGGTTGTCGTCGGTGGCATCGGCAAGAATGGCGGAGGTCCATCATCTCAGCCTGTTGCCGGCGGCGAGCCGGCCGGGTGGGACCGGTCCGGTCGCGCGAGCCGACCCGGACAACGTACGCCGGAAGCGACGAGGGAGCACCGGAGTTGGCAGAGCAACTGCGTCTGATGGCGGTCCACGCCCACCCGGACGACGAGTCGAGCAAGGGCGCCGCGACCACCGCGAAGTACGTCGCCGAGGGCGTCAGCGTCCTCGTGGCGACCTGCACCGGCGGGGAGCGGGGCAGCGTCCTCAACCCGAAGCTGGACCGACCGGAGATCTGGGCGAACATCGCCGAGATCCGGCGGGCCGAGATGGACGCCGCGCGGGCGATCCTCGGGGTCGAGCAGGCCTGGTTGGGCTTCGTCGACTCGGGGCTGCCCGAGGGCGATCCGTTGCCGCCGCTGCCCGAGGGCTGCTTCGCGCTCCAGGACGTCGAGGTGGCCGCGGGGCCGCTGGTCCGGCTGATCCGCGAGTTCCGGCCGCACGTCGTCACGACGTACGACGAGGAGGGCGGCTACCCGCACCCGGACCACATCATGACCCACAAGGTCTCGGTGGCCGCCTTCGAAGCGGCCGGGGATCCCAGCCGGTACCCGGAGCTCGGCGAGCCGTGGCAGCCACTGAAGCTGTACTACGACATCGGGTTCTCCCGGGGCAAGGTCACGGCGTTGCACGAGGCGATGCTCGCGGCCGGCCTGGAGTCGCCGTACGCGGAGTGGCTGGAGCGCTGGGCCGACCGGCCGGACAAGGGCCCCCGGATCACCACCCGGGTGGACTGCGCCGAGTACTTCCCGGTTCGCGACGACGCGCTGCGGGCGCACGCCACGCAGGTCGACCCCGACGGCTTCTGGTTCCACGTGCCGATGGAGTTGCAGCGGCAGGCCTGGCCGACCGAGGACTTCCAACTGGCGAGGTCGCTGGTCGACAGCGCGACGCCCGAGTCCGACCTCTTCGCCGGGATCCGCGGTACGGGTCAGGCCCGCTGACCGGCGCGGGCGTACCGTAGGGGGATGGCCGGCCCCGGCCCCGACCGCGGAGGGAACCACAGACATGCTGACCGCCACACAGGTGCTCGCGGAGAACAACTTCGGGGACACCCGGTCCGGCGGTCTGGCCGGTCCGATGGGCCTGTTCCTGATCGTGGTGCTGGCCGTCGCGACGGTGCTGCTGATCCGCAACATGAACTCCCGGTTGCGGCGTCTGCCGGACCGGTTCCCGGACCAGCCGGCCGGCGATCAGGCCACCGCTCAAAACTCGTCGGATGAATCTTCCGATCCCTCGTCTGAGCCGGGTGAGCTGGGACGGAGCGCCCGTTCGGCGCCATGATTCATCCATCTGCCACGTCGCGCCCCCTGTTGCCCCCCCGGCGTTTGGCTTAGCCTTCCGCCGGGGGGACCGATCGTTCCCGCACCGTGCGCGGAAAGGGGGCGCCGATGTCTGACCCATCCGGCGCCCGGCGCCGGCCCCGTAGGAGGGCTGGCGACCGGTCCCGCGTGGTCGTATCCGACCACGCCATCACGGCGGCCGGTAACCGGTTCCCGGCCGCGTCGATCCGTGGCCGGTGCCGCGTCGCCGCCCCGGCCGGGGCTGTTCCATGACGACGCCAGCTCCGGTGGACGACCGTGCCCGAGTCCACCGGATCCTGCGCTGGGCCGGCCTGACCGCGCTGCCTCGCCGGTCGATCGTCCTCATCGGGTGCCTGGCTGTCGCCGCGCTCGCGGCCGTGGCCGGCGGGCTGGCCGTCGACGGCTGGCCGGACGGCGAATCCCCGGCCGAACTGCTCAGGCTGGCCGGCGCCGTGCTGGCGGTCGCCGTCGCGCAGCTGGCCCGGCTGCGGTTCCGGCTGGCCAGCGGCACCGTCAACGTCGGGTGGGGCGAGGCGGCGCTCATCGTCGGGCTGTACGTCGTCCCCGCCGGCCAGCTGCCGCTGGCCGTCTTCCTCGGGTCCACGGTCGCCTGGGTGATCCTGTCCCAGGTGTCCGAGCCACGGGCACCGGTCGACGTGCTCCGGATCGGCTCCTCGCTGACGCTCGGTGCCGTTGCCGGCACGGCGGGCACGATTGCGCTTGTCGATCCGGTGGGACTGCGTCCGACCCCCTCGTCCGCCCTCGCCATGGCGGTCGGGGCCTCGCTGTACCTGCTGGTCACGGTCGCGTTGACCTCGATCACGATGGCTGTCCGGCAGGGTGTGCCGATCGGCCGGCTGCTGCTGCCCACGCTGCGCGGCAAGCTGCTGATGTTCGTCGGGAACGTGCTGATCGGCCTGGTCGTCGTGCTCATGCTGGCCGAGGAACCGAGGTGGCTGCTGTTGCTGCCGCCGGCGCTGTGGCTGCTGCAACAGACGTACAGCCACCGGCTGCGCGCCGACGAGGAGCGGCGGGTCTGGCGTGCCTTCGCCGATGCCACCAGCGCGCTCAACCAGCTCGACGAGGGTGGCGTGGCGAGGGCCGGGGTGACCGGGGCGCTGACGCTGTTCGGTGCCGAGTCGATCGACATCGACGTGTTGCGGCCGGATGGCCAGTGGTGGCGGTACCGGGGTGACGCCGAGGGTCCGGTGGTGGACCTGGCGATTCCCGGGCGTCCGCCCACCGACCGGACCCGCCAGCTGCGCGCGGTCCGTCGGGGGGAGGACCGGTCCCCGGGCGGCCTCGCCGAGCTGACCGGAGCCGGGCTGACCGGAGCCGGGTTGACCGGAGTCGGGTTGACCGGAGTCGGGCTGGCCGGTGTCGGGCTGACCGGAGCCGGGCTGGACGATGCCGGGCTGGGCGGTGCGAGGCTGACCGGTACCGGACCGGAGGCTCGCCGCCGCGATCCGGAGGTGACCCGGTCGTTGACGGTGGGCGCCGTCCACGTCGGTGAGCTGCGGGTACGGTTCCGTGCCCCGGTCGACCCCGGGCTGCGCGACCAGGCCGCGCTGTCGGCCTTCGCCGACGCGCTCGGTGCCGCGCTGCACGACGCCGCCACCCACCACGAGCTGCGGTTGCTGGCGGAACGGTCCAGCTACCAGTCCCAGCACGACGCCCTCACCGACCTGTACAACCGGACGGCGATGCTGACCAGGGGAGACGCCCTGCTGCGCGGGCTTGAGCGTGACCACCCGGTGGCGCTGCTGCTGCTGGATCTGGACCACTTCAAGGAGGTCAACGACACGCTCGGACACGCCGCCGGGGACGAGTTGCTACAGGTGACCGCGAGCCGGCTGGCCGAGCTGAAGCGTCCGGGCGAGCTGCTCGGCCGGCTCGGCGGCGACGAGTTCGCGCTGCTGCTGACCGCGCCGACGGCGGCCGGTCGCCCCGGTTCGTTGCCGCACGCGATCCGGCGGGCCCGGGAGATCGTCGAGACGCTCACCGAACCGACCGAGGTCGCCGGGGTCCGGATGTCGGTCGAGGCGTCGGTCGGGGTGGTGTCCGCCACCGCCGGCACGGCCGACCTGACCGAGCTGCTGCGCCGGGCCGACATCGCGATGTACCAGGCGAAGGAGGGCGGCGGCAGCGTCGCCTCGTACGACAGCGCCCGGGACGCCGCCAACACCGATCAGCTCGCGCTGCTGGCCGAGCTGCGGGAGGCGCTGGACGTGTCCAACCAGCTCGTGCTGGCGCTGCAACCGGCGGTGGACCTGCACACCGGCGCGCCCACCGGGGTGGAGGCGCTGATCCGGTGGAGCCACCCCCGGCGGGGCATGCTGGGTCCGTCCGACTTCGTCCGGGCGGTGGAGAGCAGCGAACTGCTCGGGGCGTTCACCCGGTACGTCGTGGACAAGGCCCTGACCGTCGCCGCCGAGTGGGCCCGGCACGGCCTCGACGTACCGATCTCCATCAACGTCTCGGCGCGTAGCCTGCTGGACCCCCGCCTCCCGGCCGAGATCGCCGAGTCGCTGCGCCGGCACCGGGTGCCCGCCCACCGGCTGGTGCTGGAGATCACCGAGACCGTGGTGATGAGCGAGTTGGAGGTCATCGACGAGGTGCTGGCGGCGCTGCGCGCGCTCGGCGTCCAGCTCGCGGTCGACGACTTCGGCACCGGGTTCTCGTCGCTCACCTTCCTGGCCCGGGTGTCGGTGGACGAGCTGAAGGTCGACCGTTCGTTCGTGATGCGCATGGCGGACTCGGCGGAGGCTGCCGCCATCGTCCGGATCACCGTCCACCTGGCCCGGGAGCTGGGCCTGCGGGTGGTGGCCGAGGGCGTCGAGACGGCGGACCAGCGGGTGGCACTGGCCCAGCTCGGCTGCACGGCAGCCCAGGGCTACCACTTCTTCAAACCGATGCCGGCCGACAAGATCGTGGCGGTGCTGCGGTCCCTGCTCGACTCGGCCCACGCCCGGGTCGTCCCGCTCCGCGCCGACGGCGCCTCCTGAGACGAGGTCTCCCTGGGCGGCACGCCGGGGCCGGCCGGCTCGGGCCACCTTTCCCGGCGGAGCCTCGGGATGATGGATATGGTCGGCGGGTGAATCGACTGGCCGACGCCACCAGCCCGTACCTGCTCCAGCACGCCGACAATCCGGTCGACTGGTGGCCGTGGTGTCCCGAGGCGTTCGCCGAGGCCAAGCGCCGGGACGTGCCCGTGCTCATCTCCGTCGGGTACGCGGCCTGCCACTGGTGCCACGTGATGGCGCACGAGTCCTTCGAGGACGAATCCGTCGCGGCGGCGGTGAACGGGAACTTCGTGGCGATCAAGGTGGACCGGGAGGAGCGGCCGGACATCGACGCCGTCTACATGACGGCGACGCAGGCGATGACCGGGCAGGGCGGCTGGCCCATGACGGTCTTCGCCACCCCGGACGGAACGCCGTTCTTCTGCGGGACCTACTTCCCGCGTACCAATTTCCTCCGGCTGCTGGAGTCGGTGACCACCGCGTGGCGGGACCAGCGGGACGCGGTGGTGCAGCAGGGTGCCGCCGTGGTCGAGGCCGTGGGCGGGGCACAGGCGGTCGGCGGGCCGGTCGCGCCGCTCACGGCCGAGCTGCTGGACGGCGCCGCGACCCAGCTCGGCCGGGAGTTCGACACGGTCAACGGCGGGTACGGCGGCGCGCCGAAGTTCCCGCCGCACCTGAACCTGCTGTTCCTGCTGCGCCACCATCAACGTACCGGCGTGGTGCTCGACCTGGAGATGGTCCGGCACACCTGCGAGGCGATGGCCCGGGGCGGGATCTACGACCAGCTCGCCGGCGGCTTCGCCCGGTACTCGGTGGACGGTCACTGGACGGTGCCGCACTTCGAGAAGATGCTCTACGACAACGCGCTGCTGCTGCGGGTCTACACCCAACTGTGGCGGACGACCGGCGACGCCCTGGCCGGTCGGATCGCCGCCGAAACCGCGGCGTTCCTGCTGGACGATCTCGGCACCCCCGCCGGCGGGTTGGCGTCGGCGTTGGACGCCGACACCGAGGGGGTGGAGGGCGCCACGTACGTCTGGACGCCCGCGCAACTCGTCGAGGCGCTGGGGCCCGACGACGGCCGGTGGGCCGCGGACCTGTTCGGGGTGACCGAATCCGGGACCTTCGAATCCGGTACGAGCGTGCTGCGGCTGGCCCGGGACATCGACGACGCCGATCCGGCCATCACCGCCAGGTGGACCGACGTCCGGGGCCGGTTGCGGGCGGCCCGCGACCACCGGCCGCAACCGACCCGGGACGACAAGGTGGTGGCCGCGTGGAACGGGCTGGCGGTGACCGCGTTGGCCGAGCACGCCGCGCTGACCGGGGACGAGGTGACGGCAGCCGCGGCCGTCGCGGTCGCCGAGGTGCTGGCCGAGCGGCACATCGTGGCCGGCCGGCTGCGCCGGGTCTCCCGGGACGGCCGGGTGGGCGACCCGCCGGGCGTACTGGAGGACTACGGCTGCGTCGCCGAGGCGTTCTGCGCCGTCCACCAGCTCACCGGGGAGGGACGCTGGCTGGAACTCGCCGCCGGCCTGCTGGAGGTGGCGCTGGAGCACTTCACGGCGGACAACGGCGGCTTCTTCGACACGGCCGACGACGCCGAGCGGCTGGTCGCCCGGCCTGCCGACCCGACCGACAACGCCACCCCGAGTGGGCTGTCGGCGATCTGCGCGGCCCTGGTGACGTACGCGGCGTTGACCGGCGAGACCCGGTACCGCGAGGCGGCCGAGCGGGCGCTGGGCACGGTCGCCCCGATCGTCGACCGGCACGCCCGGTTCACCGGCTACGCGGCGGCGGTCGGCGAGGCGCTGCTGTCCGGGCCGTACGAGATCGCGATCGTCACGCCGGAGCCGGCGGCCGACCCGCTGCGGGCGGCGGCCATCCGGCACGCCCCGCCGGGTGCGGTGGTGGTGGCCGGTGCTCCCGACCAGCCCGGTGTGCCGCTGCTCGCCGGCCGGCCGATGCTGGCCGGACAGCCCACCGCGTACGTCTGCCGTGGCTTCGTCTGCGACCGTCCGGTCACCGCCGTGGCCGACCTGCTCGCCGCGCTGTAAGGAAGGGCACCTTGTTATCGCTTTTCGTATAGCAAGGGCCCCCTGTTAATTAACGGGCGGGCAGGTCGACGGGGTCGGGTGGCGTCAGCCGGTGACCGGGTAGGCGCGGGTCTCGGTGGCCTTGACGGCCGCCCAGAGCGGTTGACCGGGAGCCAGCCGCAGCACGGCCGCGGCGGCCGCGGTGACGTCCGCGGCCACCGGCAGCGGCCCGGCGAGCTGCACCCGCAGATTGTCGCCGTGCCGCTGAATCCCGGTCACCGTCGCCGCCCAGGTGTTCCGGGGGCTGCCCTCGGGCCGGGTCGGATGCAGCGCGACAGCCGTCGGCGGGAAGGCCACGAACGCCGGCCCGGTCAGCCGGTCCGTGGTGGTGAGCACGAACCCGTCGGCGAGGGTCACCTCGTGGTCCCGGGCCGTACCCCGGTAGAGGTTGAGCCCGACGAGCCGGGCCACGTAGTCGGTGCGCGGTCGGGCCGTGACCGTGGCCGCGTCGGCGTCCTGCACCACCCGGCCGTCCTCCACGATCACCAGCCGGTCGGCGAGCACCAGCGCGTCCAGCGGGTCGTGGGTGATCAGCAGGGCCGCCCCGGCGTGCCCGGCCAGGTGGTGGTGCAGCTCCGCGCGGGTCGCCATCCGGGTACGCGCGTCCAGTGCGGCGAGCGGTTCGTCGAGCAGGAGCAGCGCCGGATCCACCGCGAGCGCTCGGGCCAGCGCCACCCGCTGGGCCTGGCCCCCGGAGAGTTGTCCGGGGCGCCGGCGCGCGTGTTCGGACAGCCCGACCCGGGCCAGCCACTCGGCGGCGTGCGCCCGGGCCCGCCGCCGGTGCGTGCCGCGTCGGCGTGGACCGAAGGCCACGTTGTCCAGCGCCGACAGGTGCGGGAACAGCAGGTAGTCCTGGAACACCACACCGACCCGGCGGTGCTCGGGCGGCACCCACACCCCGGCCGCCGGTCGATCCAGGTCGACGCCGGCCAGCGTGACGTGACCGGCCGCCAGCGGGGTCAGCCCGGCCAGGGCCCGCAGTGCGGTGGTCTTGCCAGCACCGTTGGGCCCGAGCAGCGCGACCACCTCCCCGGCCGTGACCGTGAGCCGGACGTCCAACCGGAAGCCACCGCGCTCGACCACCAGCCGGGCGTCGAGCAGCGCCCCGCCACCGCGTTCCGGGCTGGGTTCCGGGCCGGTCACGGGGCGCTGAGCCAGCGGTCGCGGAGCCCGGCCAGGATGGCCACCGACACCACCAGCAGGACGAGGCTCAGCACCACCGCGGCCTGGACGTCGGTTTCCAGCGCCAGGTACACGGCCAGCGGCATGGTCCTGGTGCGGCCCGGGAAGTTCCCGGCGAACGTGATGGTGGCGCCGAACTCACCGAGCGCCCGTGCCCAGCAGAGCACCGCGCCGGCCGTGACGCCCGGCGCGACCAGCGGCAGGGTGACCCGGGTGAACGCGGACCAGCGTCCCGCGCCCAGGGTGGCCGCCGCCTCCTCGTACCGGACGTCCAGGCCGCGCAGCGCGCCCTCGACCGAGATCACCAGGAACGGCATCGCGACGAACGCCTCGGCCAGCACGACCCCGGAGGTGGTGAACGGCAACGTCACCCCGAAGGTGGCGTCCAGCCAGCCACCGAGCAGCCCGCGCCGGCCGAAGACCAGCAGCAGCGCCACGCCACCCACCACGGGCGGCAACACCAGCGGTACGGTGACCAGCGCCCGGACCAGACGGCGGCCGGGAAACTCGACCCGGGCCAGCAACCAGGCCAGCGGTACGCCGAGGACCAGGCAGAGCAGCGTGGCCAGGCTGGCGGTGAGCAGCGACAGCCGGAGCGCGTCGAGCACCCCGGGCTGGCCCAGCCGCTCCGGCAGGGTGCGCCACGGAGCGCGGATCAGCAGCCCGGACAGCGGCAGGACCAGGAACGCCAACCCGAGCAGGCCCGGCACCAGCAGCGCGAGCGGGGGCAGCGTACGGCGTCGACCCGCCCGGGTTGTCTCGGTGGGCATCCGGCTACGGCGCCTGGAAGCCGGCGGCGTCGAGGACCGCGTGGCCCGGCCCCGAGCGGACGTAGTCGACGAAGACGCGCGCGCCGCCCGGGTTGGGCGCGTCGCGCAGGACCGCTATCGGGTACTCGTTCACCGCCTGGGCCGATTCCGGGAACTCCACGCCGGTGACCACGTCGCCGGCACCCCGGACGTCGGTGCGGTAGACCAGGGCGGCGTCCACCTCGCCCAGCTTGACCTTGGCCAGCGCGGCCTTCACGTCCTGCTCCAGCGTTACCGGAGTGAGCCGGACACCGGCGGCGTCGAGCGCCTTCCGTGCCGCCGCCCCGCACGGGACCTGCTCCGCGCAGAGCGCCACCTTGACCCCCGGCCGGGTCAGGTCGGCCAGGCTGACCACGTGCCCGGGATTGCCGGCGGGAGTGGCGATCACGAGCTGGTTGCGGACGAAGGTGACCGGCGGATCGGCGGTCAGCCCGGCGTCGGTGACGGTCTTCATACTGGCCGGAGCGGCCGACGCGAACACGTCCGCCGGGGCACCCTGGACGATCTGGGTGGCCAGCGCCGAGCTACCGGCGAAGTTGACGGTGACCTTCAGGCCGGGGTGGGCCGCCTCCAGGTCGTGGCCGATCCGGGTGAACGCCTCGGTCAGCGAGGCGGCGGCGAAGACGGTGACGGTGCCGGTCGGCGCGGTCGCCGTACCGCCGGGGGAGGCCGGTCCGGGTGCGGGCCCGGCGGCGTCCGTCCCACAACCCGCCAGCAGCAGCGCGGCGAGCGCGCCGATGACCAGACGACGTCGGTCCATCACGGTTCCCTGCTCCTGCCCGCGCCGCCGGACGACGACGGCTTCTCGACGAGTACGGTGGTCGACTTGATCACGGCGACGGCGCGCGAGCCGACCCGCAGGCCCAGTTCGTCGACCGCCTCGCGGCTCATCAGCGAGACGATCCGGAACCGGCCCGCCTGGATGTCCACCTGGGCCATCACGGTGTCCTTCACGACCGCGGTGACGATGCCGGGCAACCGGTTGCGGGCCGACGACTCCTCGGCCCGCCCGTCCGGCTCGTCGGCCAGCGAGCGCGCGAAGGCGGCCAGGTCGGTCCCGTCGATGACCCGGTGCCCGTGCGCGTCGCGTACGGCCGGCAGCCGGCCCGCGTCGATCCATCGCCGCACGGTGTCGGCGCTGACCCCGAGCAGCTCGGCGGCCTCACCGATCCGGAACGACGACATGCCGACACGATAGCCCTCGCGGTTGCGAGGCAGAAGAGGCATCTGTCCTTGCGTACCCCGGGATCCGCACCGGAATCTCCTGGCATCTCCCAGGCGCGACCCGGGCCGGCGACGGGCGCCGTGTCGGACGGCAGGTGACTGCGGAGCCGCTGCCGGGTGACTGCGGGACCGGTGGTGGACGGTCCCGGAACCGGCGGTGGGCCGGGCCGATAGGCTCAGCGGTGTTATGGACTCCCGAACCGGACTCCCCGTGGTGGGCATGGTGGGCGGCGGTCAGCTTGCCCGGATGACCCACCAGGCCGCCATCGCCCTGGGCCAGTCACTGCGCGTGCTGGCGCTCACCCCGTCCGACGGCGCCGCGCTGGTCGCCGCCGATGTCCAGTACGGCGACCACACCGACCTGGCGGCGTTACGCATGTTCGCCAAGGGCTGTGACGTGGTCACGTTCGACCACGAACACGTACCGGGGGAGCACATCGAGGCACTCTCCGCCGAGGGCGTCACGCTCTATCCGGCGGCACCCGCCCTGCGGTACGCCCAGGACAAGCGCGCGATGCGGGAACGGCTCTCCGCCCTGGGGGCGCCGGTGCCGGCCTGGCGGCCCGTCGGTACGCCCGCCGAACTCGTCGAGTTCGGCGCCCGGGTGGGCTGGCCGGTGGTGCTCAAGGCGGCCCGTGGCGGGTACGACGGGCGCGGTGTCTGGCCGGTGGCCGACGTCGACCAGGCGGTGGAACGGGCCGGCACGTTGCTGGCCGGCGGCACCGAGCTGATCGTCGAGGAACGGGTTCCGCTGGTACGCGAACTGGCGGTGCAGGTGGCCCGGTCCCCGTTCGGCCAGGTCGCCGCGTACCCGGTGGTCGAGACGGTGCAGCGGGACGGGATCTGCGTCGAGGTGCTGGCCCCGGCACCCGACCTGCCGGAGGAGCTGTCCATCGCGGCGCAGCGGATGGCGATCGACCTGGCCACCGCGCTGGACGTGGTCGGCCTGCTCGCGGTCGAGCTGTTCGAGACCCGCGACGGGCTGGTGGTCAACGAGCTGGCGATGCGACCGCACAACTCCGGTCACTGGACGATCGAGGGTGCCCGGACGTCGCAGTTCGAGCAGCATCTGCGGGCGGTGCTGGACTATCCGATGGGCGAGACCGAGCTGACGGCGCCGGCGGTGGTGATGGCCAACGTGCTGGGCGGCCCGGACGGCGGGATGTCCATCGACGAGCGCTTGCACCACCTGTTCGCGGCGGACCCCGGAGCCCGGGTCCACCTGTACGGCAAGCAGGTGCGACCCGGCCGCAAGATCGGGCACGTCACGGTGCTGGGCGACGACCTGGCCGAGACCCGGGCCCGCGCCGCGCGGGCGGCCCGTTGGCTGCAGGAGGGCGTCGGTGACTGAGCCGGTACGCCCGGCGGTCGCGAACGGAAGAGCGTCGGTGGGTGACCCCGGGCGCCTGATGGTGGTGGACCGGAGGCGCGGCCGGTGAGCGCGCCGGGCGGGCCCGGGAGCCGGGCGCTGGCGAACGAGGAAGGGATCGGCGTGACCGACGTCGGATTGATCATGGGCAGCGACTCGGACTGGCCGACCATGAGGGCCGCCGCCGATGCCCTCGCGGAATTCGGCGTCGGCTACGAGGTCGCGGTCGTCTCGGCGCACCGGACACCGATCAAGATGATCGAGTACGGCCGGGACGCCGCCGGCCGAGGGCTGAAGGTGATCATCGCCGGGGCCGGCGGTGCCGCCGCGCTGCCCGGCATGGTCGCCTCGGTGACCCCGCTGCCGGTGATCGGCGTACCGGTCCCGCTGAAGCACCTCGACGGGATGGACTCGTTGCTGTCCATCGTGCAGATGCCGGCCGGCGTACCGGTGGCCACCGTGTCGATCGGGAACGCCCGCAACGCCGGCCTGCTGGCGGTACGCATCCTGGCGGCCGCCGACGAGACGCTGCGGGACCGGATGTCGGCGTACCAGGCCGAGCTGGAGCAGTTGGTGGCGGACAAGGAGACGGCGCTGCGCGCCTCCCTGAGCTGAACCGGGTCTGGAGCGTTAACAAGGGCCCCCTGCTATCCGAAAAGCGATAACAGGGGGCCCTTCCTTTCAGCTCAGCGCATGCCGCGCAGGGCACCCCGGAGGCGTTCCTGGGTACGTCGGCGCCGCTCGTTGCCGGCGCCGAGCACCAGCAGCACGATGCCCAGCGGGATGAGCACCAGCCACGGGCCGTACACGGTGAGCGCGTGCAGCGCCGCGACCGCGGTGACCACGGCGCCGACCACCACCGGCGCCTGCTGGCGGCTGGTCGAGCCGAGGATCAGCACCCCGACCGCGCCGAGCAGCAGCAGCACCTGGCGCAGGCTGCTGGTGTCGCTGGTGAGCACGATGGCGAGGGTGGGCACGAAGGCGGCCACCAGGGCCGGCCCGTACGCGGCCCAACTGCTCAGCTGCGGGTGGTGGCGCAGTTCCAACACGCCGACCAGGAGCGCCAGCGCCGCGAACGGCAGGGTGTACGCCTCCGGCAACCCCACGTCGGAGATCCACATCAGCAACCACCAGGCGCTGATCTCGCAGGCCACTGCCGACCAGAACAGCGCCCGCCGCTCGACGGTCCCGCGCCCCGGCCGGCTGGCCGCCACGCCGATCACCGCGCCCCAGGCCGCCAGCAGCGCGGCGATGTGCCGGGGGGACTGGAACGCCAGGGCCAGCGCGATCAGCGCGGCGCCGTAACCGCTCCACTCCACCGTGGCCGCCTCCCGGACCGCCTCCGGGCGGCGCAGCCGGGGCAGTACCCGGGCCACCACCAGCAGCACCGCGCCGACCGCCAGCACCCCGAACGCCGACCAGTCCGGGGCGAGCCCGGCGACCAGCCCGACGGTGAGCACGAAGAGCTGGGCCATCACCGAGGCGAACAGCCAGCCGAGGATCCGGGCCGGCTGGCTCCGGCCGAACAGCGCGGCGGCAGCGCCCACTCCCACGGCGCTGCCCAGGGTGAACAGCGTGAGCTGCTGGGTGGCCAGGCTGCCGGCCAGTCCGGCGCCGCCGGCCGCCAGGCCGATGCCGAAGGTCAGCAGCCGGGCCACCCGCAGCGAGCGGGCCCGTTCCGCCGCCGGCGGGGGCGGGGTGAGCGCCAGCCCCAGCATGGCGATCGTGAAGACGGCCAGCGCCGCCATGGTGGCGTTCGGCCAGCCCATGCCGAGCGAGGTCGGCGTGATCAGCACGGTGATCGCCGCGCCGGGCAGCACCACCGGTACCGCTCGGGCCGGCCGGCCACCGAAGAAGCCGGTCGCACCCAGCGCCGCGGCCGCGGTCAGCAGCAGCGCCGCCAGCACGTTCGTCGGATCCACCACGTCGGGCGGCGGGGTGAGCAGCGACGGGGGCGGTCCGGCCCAGATCCGGCCGAGGACCCGGTACGGGGCGACGAGCGCGGTCACCAGGGCCGGCGCCACGGCCGCCACGGCCAGCGCGGCGGGTACGGCGGAAACCAGCAGGGCACCGACGGTGGGGCTGACCGACCACCGGTTGGCCGGCGGATCCGACAGCCCGCGCAGTCCGCCGCCGGCCAGCATCGACCACCGGGACCGGGACGGCGCGGTGGCGCCCGGGGGTGCGGTGGCGGCCCGCAGCAACTCGGCCAGGACGCCCAGCAGCGCGGTGGCCGCGGCGAACACCCCGAACGGCAGGTCGGTGAAGAGCGAGGCGGCGGCGGTCACCGTGGCCCCGCCGGCGATTCCCACGGTGGCGTACGGAAGGTACTCCCGGATCCGCCGCCGGGCCACCGCGACCACCGCGACGCCGAGACTGGAGCCGCCGAGGGCGGCGGTGAGCACCGTCTCGGCCGGCCAGCCGAGGTGCGCGGCGAGCGCGGCCAGCGCGCCGGGGAGGGCCAGCAGCGCGCCGCCGGTGGCCAGGCCGCCGATCTGGGCGAGGTGGACCGGCATGGCCGCGTCCCGGGTGGTGGCGTCGGCGTCGTCCTGCGGGTCGGGCTCGGCGGTCATCCGGCCGACCGTGCGGGCCAGCGCGGCCACCACCACGCCGAGCAGGCACAGCACCCCGAGGGCGGCCGCGGTGGTCCAGGGGCGGACCAGGCTGGTGCCGACGGCGTGCAGGGCGACACAACCGGCCAGCACGGCTCGGGCCAGGCCCGCCCGGGGATCGGCGGCGGCGACCGCCGAGACGGCGTACACCGTGGCGACCACCCCGCCGACCAGCATGGGCGACCACCAGGGCAGACCGAGCGCGGCCGGCGTGCCGATCGTGGCGAGGCCGGCGAAGACGGCCGCCACGTCGTACCCGCGTGGGCGGGGGAGCAGCACCGCGGCGGCGCCGGCCAGCAGGATCAGCGCGATCGGGGTCTGCCAACCCAGATCACCGGGCACGCCGGCGGACCAGGCGTCCAGGTCGGCCGACCAGATCCGGCCGGGGGTGGCGAGCACCCGTACCCCACCGACCAGCGCGGCGTATCCGGCCACCGCCGCGATGACCGCACCGGTCACCACCAGGCCCAGCAGGGGACCGCGACGCCAGTGCGGTGGCATGGCCCGGGCGGCGGCCGCGAGCAGCAGCACCAGAGCGGCCCCGGCGGCCAGGGTCGAGCCCGGCGCCAGGATCGCCGCGACCCGGGCCAGCGCCCCCACGCTGGCGGCCGTCGCCGCCGCCGCCGCGAAGTCGGGCCCGTCGAGCACCCGGTCCGCCCGCCGGCCGGCGTCGATCGACGGGGCGAGGACCAGCAGGACGGCCGCGATCAGCAGCGCGCCGCCGACCAGCGCGTCCGCCAGGGTGGCGCCCGGCGCGCCGAAGGCGGCGATGGAGACGGCGAGGGCGCCCAGCGCGGTGCCGATGGTCAGCGGTGCGCCGAGGTGCCGGTGGGCGACCTGCCGCAGCGCCGCGAAGCAGAGGGTTCCGCAGGCCGCGAGGAAGCTGGCCGCCAGCACCGTGAGGCTGGCCCGGGCCACCGCGTCGGGCGGCGGGGTCGCCCCGAGGGGCACGGCGGCGGCCACGAACCCGGCCGTCGCCCCCGGGATGGCGAACGCGGCGCCGCCGGCCGCCCAGTCCGCCACGATGCCCGCCGCCTGGCCCACCCGGATCGTCGAGGTGGCGGGCGCCAGCGCCACCAGTACGCCGGCGGCGGCGAGCACGCCCAGCACGGCGGCCGTGGAACCGGGCCGGGCCATGGCGGCGCCGGCGGCCCCCAGCCCCGTCACCCCGGCCGCCAGGGCGTGCGCCCGGGCCGCCCGGACGGTCTCGGCGGACAGCCCGGTCACGGCGATGCCGATCGCGGCCACCACGGCCGGCCAGGGCGCGGCGGTCCAGGACAGCCCCAGGGAGGCCGGCATGGCCAACGCGGTGACCGCCGCACCGGTGACCGCGAACTCGCGGCGCAGCTCCCGGGGCAGGGCGATGATCGCGGCGACGGTGAGCAGCCCGGCGGCGGCCGCCAGCTGCCAACCGGCCGAGCCGACGGCCGCGGCGAGCTGGTCCGGATAGCCGGACAGATCCGCCCGCCACGGCGGCAGGGAGGCCCGCACCGGCGCCAGCGCCGCTCGCGTGGCCGAGCCGGCGACGACGGCGCCGACCACCAGCAGGGCGAGCGCCGAGGCCAGCTGCGGGCCACGCCGGACGGATTCGGGCAGCGTGCGTACGCCCAGACCGGTCAGCGCGATGACGGCGGCGATCAGGACGAGCGAGCGGCCGGGCAGCGCCACCGCCGCGACCCTGCCGACCGCGCCCATGACCGCGAGCACGCACACGCCGGCGGCCACGTCCCGGGCCAGCGGCGAGCGCAACCCGGTCGCGCCGGCCAGCCCCACCGCGGCGGCCAGCAGCAGTACGACACCGGCGCGGACGGCTGCCGGCACCGTTGCGGCCGTGCTGAGGGCGGGCACGGCGTACCCGAGCGCGAGCAGCACGCTGAACGCGTGCAGGGCCCAGACCAGCTCCCGCAGCCACGGCGTCGGCGGGCCCGCTGCGACCGGCAGCCGGGAGCGGCGGCGGGTCGGCCCGGCCTCGGCGGTGACGATGGCGTCGGCCTCCTCACCGGCGGTCTCCGGCCGAGCCGACTGGGCCGCCCGCCCGGCTGGATCGACACCGTCCGGTCGGGGCGGGCCGGCCCGGTCCAGGTCGTCCAGGTCATCCAGGTCGAGGCCGGCCCGGTCGCGGGCGCCGTGGTCGCGGGGGTGCCGGTCGAGGTCGTCGAGGTCGGGTCCGTCGTGGTCGTCGAGGTCGGGTCCGTCGTGGTCGAGGCGGTCGTGGTCGAGGCGGCTGCGGTCCAGTCGGTCACGGGCGGGGGCCTCGTGGCCGAAGGGGTCGCGGCCGGGCTCCGCCGGCTCGGCGAGTGGTGCCGCGCGGCGTCCCGGCCAGGCCGCCGGGGTCAGCCGGCCATCCGGGGTGAGCAGCCGGTGCAGGTACAGGTCGAGGGCGGCCACCACGGCGAAGACCAGCGCCCAGCCGACCGGTCCGGTGATCCAGTTCGCCGCCAGCAGCGGCAGCACGGGTTGGACGGCCAGCGCGAAGCCGTACCGGGGTACGGACAGGCCGGTGGCGGCGTAACCCGCGGCCACCGCCGCGGTGGCGGCGAAGGTGAGTCCCGCGAAGACGCCCTCGGGCAGCCGACCGTGGACCGCGTCCATGGTCCACACCGCGTACCCGGTGAGTGGAACCAGCAGCAGGCCGACGGCGGCCAGCGTCTCGGCCGTGGAGGTGAGGCCGCGCCGGGCCACCAGGGGCGCGACGGCCAGCAGCCCGACCGTGGCCGCGGCCAGGATGGCGACCCGGCTCAGGTCCCCGAACGTGGTGATCGCGACCACCGCGAAGACCGCGGCGGCGATGCCCAGCAGCAGGCCACCGAGGCCGAGGTAGATGTTCTGCACCTCCCGCGAGGAGGCTTCCGGCTGGTGCGGCGGTGCCCCGTCGGCGGTGGCGGCCGGCTCGAACGGATCGGGGACCAGATCCCAGTCGTCCGGCGGTGGTGCACCCTGCCGGGGCACCCGGGGAACGGTCCGCCGGGGCGGCGCGGATCCGGCTCGGGTCGCGCCGGGCCCCGGCCGCCCCGGTTGCTCCGGTTGTGGCGGGGCGGACCTTGGCCGCCCCGTCGTGGTGGACCCCGGCTGTTCCGGCGTGGTGGATCGGGGCTGCGCCGTGGCGGTCGCCCCCGGGCGTGGTGCGGCGGAGGCCGTACCGGGGTCAGGGTTCGGGGTCGACCGGGTGGCTGCCCCGGCCGGCGGGTGCGGGGCGGCCGTACCGGTGGGGTCGGCGGGCCGCCCGTCGGTGGTCGGCGCCGCAGCGGCCCGGGCGGCGGTCGGTGGCGGGGTCGGTACGGCGGTCGACTGGCCCGGCCGGCGGTTGCCGCCACGGCGGAACCGGCGCGGCTTGGCGGCCTGCCGTCGCCGTTCCTCGCCAGCGTGCGCGAGGATGTCCCGCTGGAACATGGCCGCCTGGAGCTGCTGGGCGATCTGCTTCTGCTCGTTGCCGATCGCCACCTCGCGGGCCTTCATCTCGGCGATCGACCGTTCGATCCGGAGCAGATCGTCGCCCCTGACAACCTGCTCGGTCCCGCAGAACGGACAGCGTGGAACGGCCTCGATCATCCGGCCGCACGCGGGGCACTGATGGGTGCTCATGCCGGCACCTCCTTCGCGCGACCCTGTGTGGAACCGTTGACTACCCCCGAAGCATGCCCAAACCAGGCAACCGTTGAATAGCCCCAACGGGTGTGTCTCGGATAGGAAGATCACGCGAAGTCGAAACGGCCGCGGACCCGAACGGGTCCGCGGCCGTTCGCGGTTGGTCGGAGAGGCCCGCTACCAGCGAACCCTCCCGACCAACCGCTCAAGCACACACTGTCGCGGGTCAGGGACGACCCAGGCCCCGGTACTCCCAGCCCGCCTGGATCCAGGCGGCGGAGTCCAGGCAGTTCCGGCCGTCGACGACCCGCCGGCCGGCGGCCAGCTCACCGAGGGCAGCGGGGTCGGCGTTGCGGAAGTCGGCCCACTCGGTCAGCACGCAGACGAGGTCGGCCTCCCGGACGGCGTCGGCCATGCTCGCCTCGTACGTGAGGTCCGGCTGGGCCCGGCGGGCGTTGTCCATGCCCTGCGGGTCGTACACCCGCACGTCGGCACCGGCCTTGCGGAGCAGGGCGGCGACCGCCAGCGCCGGGGCGTCCCGGACATCGTCGGAGTTGGGCTTGAAAGTGGCGCCGAGCACGGCGATCCGGGTGCCGGACAGGTCCGGACCGGCCGGGCCGTACCGCCGGTTGAGCAGCTCGGCCGCGAGCTGGAGCACCCGGTTACGCCGCCGCAGGTTGATCAGGTCGACCTCGTGCAGGAACCGCAGCGCCTCGCCCGCGCCAAGCTCCTGGGCGCGGGCCTGGAACGCCCGGATGTCCTTCGGCAGGCAGCCGCCGCCGAAACCGACGCCGGCCTGGAGGAACCGGTTGCCGATCCGCGGGTCGTAGCCGATCGCGCGGGCGAGCTGGGTGACGTCGCCGCCGGCCACCTCGCAGACCTCGGCCATCGCGTTGATGAACGAGATCTTCGTGGCCAGGAACGCGTTCGCGGCGACCTTGACCAGTTCGGCCGTCGCGAAGTCGGTGACCACCAGCGGGACCTCCCGGTCCTCGGTGGCGGCGAGGTCGAAGACGCCCTTGTGTGCCGAGTACAGCATGGCGTTGGCCCACTCGGACTTGACGCCCACGACGATGCGGTTCGGCCGGAGCACGTCCTCGACGGCGAAGCCCTCCTGGAGGAACTCGGGGCTCCAGGCGACCTCGACACCCAGGTCATCCGGGGCGTGCTTGCCGACCAGCTGCTCGATCCACTCGGCGGTACCGACCGGCACGGTCGACTTGCCGACGATCAGGGCCTTGCGGGTCAGTTGCTGAGCGAGTCCGGTCACGGCCGTCTCGACGTAGGCCAGGTCGGCGCCCATTCCGTCGGCGCGCTGCGGGGTACCGACGCAGATGAAATGGACGTCGCCGAATTCGGCGGTCTCCGCGTACGACGTGCTGAACCGCAACCGGCCGGAGGCGAGGTTACGACGCAGCAGCTCGTCCAGGCCGGGCTCGTGGAACGGCACCTCACCGGCGGAAAGTCGGGAGATCTTGTCCTCGTCGACGTCGAACCCGATCACCTCGTAGCCGAGCTCGGCGAAGCAGATCGCGTACGTCGCACCCAGGTAACCGGTGCCCAGGAAGGTCAGCCGCGGACGGCTGGCGCCCGACGGCGGGGTGACCGTGCTGAGAGGTAGGGGTTGGGTGGTCGGATAGGGGATCGTCACGCCTGTTCTCCGCTCGCACTGGCGGCGCTTCCTTGCGTCGCAGCTGACTGCGGCGCCGCGGCCTCGGCACCGAAGAGGACATTACAGCTTCAATGTACGGCGATCTGCGGTTGTGTGATCTCGCTCATGCCGCACCGCAGGCCGCTGGCGGCGATAGTTGGTGAGCGTACGCCGCCAGGCCGCGACGGCAGAATCCGACCGGTATCCTCACCACGCCTACCGGCAGGAACCCGAACATACCGACGCGCGCCACATTCGCCAAGGGGAGGGCCACGATGACGACAGACCCGTCGTTCGACGCATATCGGCTGTCGGAGGAACACGACGCGATCCGGTCGGCCGTGCGCGAGGTGTGCGACGCGAAGGTGGCGCCAAATGCCGCCGAGGCGGACGAGACCGGCGAATTCCCCAAGGCGTCGTACGAGGCGTTGCGGGCCGCCGACTTCCACGCCCCGCACATCCCCGAGGAGTACGGCGGGGCCGGCGCGGACGCGCTGGCCACCGCGATCGTGATCGAGGAGGTGGCCCGCGCCTGCGCCGCCTCCTCACTGATCCCGGCGGTGAACAAACTGGGCACCATGCCGTTGCTGCTGGCCGGTTCGGCCGAACTCAAGCGACGCTATCTGCCAGCGGTCGCGAGCGGCGCGGCGATGTTCTCGTACTGCCTGTCCGAGCCGGAGGCCGGCAGCGACGCCGCGTCGATGACCACCCGGGCGGTGCGGGACGGCGACCACTACGTGCTCAACGGGGTCAAGCGGTGGATCACCAACGCCGGGGTCTCGGAGTTCTACACCGTGTTCGCGGTGACCGACCCGGCCGCGCGGTCGCGCGGCATCTCGGCCTTCGTGGTCGAGAAGTCCGACCCGGGGGTCAGTTTCGGAGCGCCGGAGAAGAAGCTCGGCATCAAGGGTTCGCCCACCCGCGAGGTCTACCTCGACAACGTCCGGATCCCGGCGGACCGCCTGATCGGCGAGCCGGGCACCGGTTTCGGCACCGCGATGCGGACCCTCGACCACACCCGGGTCACCATCGCCGCCCAGGCCGTCGGCATCGCGCAGGGCGCGCTCGATTACGCCAAGGGGTACGTGCGGGAACGCAAGCAGTTCGGCAAGCCGGTCGCCGAGTTCCAGGGCATTCAGTTCATGCTCGCCGACATGGGCATGAAGTTGGAGGCGGCGCGGCAGCTCACGTACGTGGCGGCGGGCAAGTCCGAGCGCGGCGACGCCGACCTGACGTACTTCGGCGCCACCGCCAAGTGCTTCGCCTCGGACGCCGCCATGGAGATCACCACCGACGCGGTCCAGTTGCTCGGCGGGTACGGCTACACCCGGGACTACCCGCTGGAACGGATGATGCGGGACGCCAAGATCACCCAGATCTACGAGGGCACCAACCAGGTGCAGCGGATCGTGATGGCCCGGCAACTGCTCAAGGACTGATTCGGACCAGCTGCGTCGCTTTTGTTTCTGTTGTGGACTTCCTGCCATCTCGCGTCGCCGTCCCCTACGGAGGGTGCCTCGCTCGTTACGATGACGCCCGTCGGCGTCGTTCGGGACGCCGCCACGGGGGAGGATGAACATCCACATGAGAAGAGTTGGAGCGGCCGTCCCGATGACGGTCCTCGCCGTCGTGGCAGCTGCGCTGACCACCGGCTCTCCGGCCTCGGCCGCCACCTCGTCCGAGGTGCCGCTGACGAGCTGGGCCTATCTCGACTCGGCGAGTCCACAAACGAAGGTAGTCGACGCGTCGGTGGCGCCGCCGGTCGGCACGTCCCGCGACGACGCCGGCCGGACGCACACCTACCGCTCCTACTTCACCTTCGACCTGACCGGGTTGAAGGGCACGGTCGTCCACAATTCGTACCTGTCGACGACCGAGCAGACGGTCGCGGACTGTTCCGCCCCGGCGACCATCGAGGTGTGGCGGACCCACCCGGTCAAGGACAACACCACCTGGCTGCGCCCGCCGGCAGAGCTAGAAAAGCTGTTGAGCGCCAAGCGGGGCGCGGGCGCCATCTACTGCCCGGGCTATCTGGGCCTGGACATGGTGGCCACGCTCAACGCGGCGCTAGGCCGGCACGAGAAGAGCATCACCCTGGAGTTCCGGGTCACCGCCGATCAGGAGAGCGACGCGCGCACCGGTCGTACCTTCGAGAAGCCGGAGCTCGGCGCGACCGTGAACCATCCGCCCACGGTGACGGACCTCCACCTGGCGTCTCCGGACCGCCCGTGTGGCACGCTGGCCAAGCCGTCGCCGGCGGCCCGGAACACGGTGTTCGCGGCCACCGCCAAGGACGTGGACGAGGGCGACTATCCGACCATGCTGTACGCGATCTGGCCGGTGGATCACCCCGATCAGCGTCGCGAGTTCCACGACTACTACGGCACCGACCTGAGCGAGTACGCCGACGGCACGGTCCTCGCCTGGCAGGCGCAGGCCAGCGACTACTACGACCAGGGTCCGTGGAGCAAGACCTGCTATCTCGTGATGGACAAGATCGCCCCGGCAAATCCGCCGATGGTCTCGTCGCGGACCTACCCCGAGGGCGACTCCCCGGGCGGCGGCACGGGCATCGAGGGGACGTTCCGGTTCGACGGGGCCGGCGACCGCGACGTGGTCGCCTTCGCCTGGCGTGACCCCATGGGGGCTTCCGGGAAGATTCCGGCCAAGCACCCGGGCGGCAAGGCGATCCTGAAGTACACCCCGAAGCTGCATTTCAGCAATGACCTCTATGTCACGTCGATCGACGCGGCAGGCAACCGTGGGCCCGAGAAGGACTACCGGTACCGGGTCGCCGAGACGGCACCGAACGCCAGTGTCATCGTGAACGGTGTCGGCCTGCCGAGCACGATCACGCTCGTCGCGTCGAAGCCCGAGACCACCGCGTTCGGGTACCAGCTCAAGGACGGCCCGGAGGTCCGCCTCCCGGCGGTCGACGGCAAGGCCACCGGCCCTGTCACGTTCACCGCCACCGGCACGATCGAGGTGGCCGTCCGGAGCTACACCAGGAACAAGCTGATCGGGCAGGAAACCCTGCGGGTCTGGGTCACTGACGCCCCCGGCGTGGAGTCGGCGGAGTTCAACCTGGACACCGACCAGGTCGCCGGCAAAACCGGCTCGTTCCGGTTCACCCCGCACAGCAACGATGTCGTCGCCTACCAGTACAACCTCAACGACGAGTGGAAGACCATTCCGGCGGCGGACGACGACACCGCCGTGCTGACCTGGACGGCAACGCCGGGCTGGCACGTGCTGACCGTCCGGTCGGTGGCCTCGGACGGCTCCACTTCGATGGAGACGACCTATCAGTTCAACATCATCGACCCGCGTCCGACCGCCTACGCCAATGGCCTGACCGACTCGCCGCGCCGGGACGGAGTCGGTGTGCCACTGGAGATCGAGTTTGAGAGCCGGCTACCGAACCTGACCGGCTTCGTCTACCGGTTCGACGGCGGCGCCGAGCAGACCGTGTCCAACGAGGGCAATCAGTACGCCCTCATCACGGTCACGCCGACGCACGCCGGCGACAACACGGTGGTCGTGCAGGCGCTGTTGCCGGACGGTACGCGATCGCCCGCCACCACCTACACGTTCGGCATCTGGTCCGGTCCCGTGGTCACGCACACGCCCGAGGGCAGCGGCACCGTCGGCCGGACCACGACGTTCACGTTCCACCCAGGGCTGCCGGATGTCGCCTCCTACCGGTACTCGTTGAACGGCGCCGACGAGCAGACGATCGCGGCCGGTCCCGACGGCACCGCAACGGTGACGTACACGCCGACCTCGTGGGGCTACAACGACGTGCGGGTCACGAGCATCGGTGCGGACGGCACCGAGTCGGATCCGCGGATCGAGCCCTTCGACGTCCGGGACAACAAGGTGTACGTGTACAGCACCTACGACTGGTCGCGGGTGGGAATCGGCTGGACCGGATACTTCTACTTCAACACCCAGCTCTTCGGCGAGGTGACCGAGTACCACTACCGCGTCAACGACGGCCCGGAGCAGATCCTGCCGGCGAGCACCGCGGGCACGTCGACGCGGGTCGCGGTGCCGTTCGACCGTAACGGCACGAACACGCTGCACGTACAGAGCCTGACGGCGGGCGGTGAACTCTCGCCCGTGACGGACTTCGACTTCACGGTCGGCACCGCGCCCTACGTCGTGAGCGCCCAGTATCCGAACGGCACCTGGTCGGGCGGTGGCGGCGTTCCCGGCACCTTCGAATTCAGCGGCGGCACGGCGGGCATCGTGTCCTTCTCCTGGCAGGTCGACGGCGGCCCGTCGACGGACGTGCCGGCGGACAGCCAGGGCAGGGCGTCGATCACTTACACCCCGGCGCAGAACTTCGAGTCGCACACCCTCTATGTGACCGGCCACAAGGGGGACGGCACGGACACCGATACCACCAGCTACAACATCTACGTGTCCAACGGCGCCTGACGACGCCCGCGATGCGTCCGGTCCGGTCCCTCTGGAGTCAGTGTCCGGGACACCAGAGGGACCGGGTCCATCGCGTCAAGGACCGCGCCGGTCGGTCACGAGCCGGTCGGTCACGGCTGTGCGAGCCGGTCGGCCACGAGTGCCGCGAGCCGGTGGCGGGTGCGGCGGCCGTGGTGGTCGCCGGGCTCCCCGCACCGTGGCTCAGGGAACACCCGTACCCGCTGGTGGCCTTTCTGGTGGTGCTCGTCGCCGTGCTGGCGACCGCCTGGTGGTCCGGTTCGGACCGGGCCTGGCGGATCGCGCTGACCGCGACGACCGTGCCGGCGTCGGTGCTCGTGCTCGGCAAGGGGATCTGGCCGGTCCCGCTGCTGCTCGCCGTCGCGGTGTGGTGGTTCGCCGGCCGCTACCTGCGGGCCGACCGGCCCGAGTGGCCACGGGCCGGGCGGCTCGGCGTGGACGTCGCGCTGCTGATGCTCGCCACCGCCGCGGTCAGCGCCGTCGCGCTGGCCGGCTGGGCTTGGCTCAGCGATCCGGACCCCGGGCCGTACCTGGGCGCGCTGCGCGATCGGCCGGCGATCGTCGCGCTGTTCGGCGTCCTCGCCTTCTCCCTGGCCAACTCGGTCGTGGAGGAGGCGGTGTTCCGTGGCGTGTTCCAGACGGAACTGACCGGCCTGCTTCCGGCCGCCGCGGCGATCGGGGTCCAGGCGGTGGGCTTCGGGCTGCTGCACCTGACCGGCTTTCCCTCCGGCTGGCTCGGTGTCCTGCTGGCCACGGTGTACGGCCTGCTGCTCGGGCTGATCCGACACCGGGCCGGCGGGATGCTCGCGCCCTATCTGACGCACGTACTGGCCGACTTGACGATCGGGGTTATCGCCATATGGATGCTGTGACCGTCCCACTCCAGTTGCCCGGACGGGAGGAGCGCTTCCTCGACGAGGCGTACCCCGATGTGTTCGTGGCGGCCGACCACCTGGCCGGCGACGCCGTGGCGGCCGACTTCATCGAGGCGGTCCGTACGGTCACGGCCGAGGTGTCGCGATGAACCGGTGGCTCGTGACGCCCGAGCCGGTCGCCGCCGCCGTCCGGCACCGGCTGGTCTGTTTCCCGCACGCCGGGGGCGGACCGCAGTTCTACCGGAGCTGGCGGTCACTGCTCCCGCCCTCGGTCAGGTTCGACATCGTGCACTATCCCGGGCGGGAATCCCGACTCAGCGAGCCGGTGTCGACCGACCTGGGGATAATCACCGACACCATCGCCGCCACGCTGGCCGCGACCGCGGAACCCGGGGTGCCGCTCGTATTGTTCGGGCACAGCATGGGCGCGTTCCTGGCCTGGGAGGTGGCCCGGCGGCTCGAACAGGACGCCGGTCCGCCGCCGGCCCGGCTCGTGGTCTCGGGTCGGCCCGGACCGGCCCGCGCGCCACTGGCGCCGCCGACGCCGCGCGCCGTCCGGACCGACGCGGAGATCCTCGCCTCGGTCCGCCGGCACGGCGGCACGGCCGAGGCGGTGCTGGCCGACCCCGACCTCTGGGACATGATGCTGGGAATCCTGCGCGAGGACTACCGGCTGGTCGACACCTACGTTCCGGACCCGACGGCGCGGGTCGCCGTACCCGTCTCGGCCATCGGTGGGGACCGGGACCCGGAGGTCGGCGTGGCCGACCTGACCGCCTGGAAGTCCGCCACCACCGGGCCGTTCGACTGGCGGATGTTCCCCGGCGGCCATTTCTATCTGGTGCCGGATCGTCAGGCCGTCGTCGACTTTCTCGTCGAAAAGGTGTCGACCATCCAGGAGAACGCATGAGTCAGACCCCCTCCACCGACCTGCCCGTCGACCTCCCGGGCCCGCCCTCGGATCCGGCGACCATCGACCGGCTGCGGCAGCGCATCGACGCCCTCGACGGCGAGCTGATCCGGCTCTGGCGGGAACGCGCGGCCGTCTCCCGGGCGGTGGGCGCGGCCCGGCTGGCGGCCGGCGGCACAAGGCTGGTGCTGGCCCGGGAGAACGAGATCGTGGACCGGTACCGCGAGGAACTCGGCCAGGACGGCGTCCCACTCGCCCTGCTGGTCCTGCGCGCCGGGCGTGGTGCCCTGATCGCGGACCCGGCCGCTGGCACAGCCGACCCGGCCGGCGGCATCGCTGGCCCCGGGTGAGCGGCCGAATCGGCCCGGATGGTCACCGGCACCGCCGACGGCATCGTCGGTCACTCCCGCCGGTAGATGGTCAGCTGGGCGGGGGAGTGACCCGACGTAACGGCATGAGCGCCTGGGTGAGGTCGGCGGTGTCCGCGTCCCGGCTCGGCTCGGCCGGCCGACCCGCCGGCGTACCAAAGGGTGGCCAGGTCAACCCCGGCGGTCGCCCGCCGTCCGGCGGCGTGCCCAGGCCGGACCAGGTCGGCCCCGACCCGAACGGTGGTGCGGTCAGCCCGGGTCCGCTCGGCCCGGACCCGAACGGGGCGGCGGGGGAGACCGGGGGTGCCTCGGTGACCCGGTCGGGCGGCGCGTACAGCGCGGGTACGCCGTCGAAGCGCCGCCATCGCCGGGTGCTCAACACGGTGGCCAGCAGCGGAAGCCCGAGGAGGACGGCGAACCCCTCGGCCGGCCGGATCAGCTCGGCGTCGAGGCCGTACGGCAGGTCGTGCATGGTGCGGCTGGCCAGCGCCGGGTAGCCGGCCACCCATCCGGCGGCCGACAGGTAGGCCAGGCCGGCCAGGGCGGGCCCGAGCGGGGACAGGCGACTCAGCAGCAGTGTGGCGAACAGGACAGCGGCCAGGAGGAGCGCGCCGAGCCCGACCAGCCGGTCGAGGCCGATCACCCCGTCGGCCTGCGCGCCGGCACGGCCGTACGAGACCAGGCCGTAGCCGGCCAGCAGCCACACCGCCGGCGCGAGGATCAGGGACAGCAGGACCGAGTTGACATGTCGCATCGGGTTCCCCCCGCGAGTTGCCTAGGGGAAACACTACGCCCAGTGATCGGCATATTGGCTGATTGTGACGTAACAGTTGTCGGAAGTCGGCCTGCACCGACCGGTCGAGCACCTGCGGGAAGGTTAGGAAGGGACCCCTCCTATACCGAAAGCGATAAGAAGGTGCCCCTCCTTTCCGTCAGTGGCTCGCGCCGTCCTGGCGGGTCGACCGGGGTGGCTTGGACCAGGGTGAGCCGGACTCCCGTCGGGGTGGTGGCGCGGATCCGCCGTCCGGTCCGGGATATCCCAGGCTCATCGGCGCGGTGTCCGGCTCGCCAGTGGGCGCGCGTAGCAACGACCAGTCCACCGTGGGCTCCTCATCGGACGCCGCACCCGGAGTGGACCGGGCGTCTCCGGTCGGCCCGGCGGGTCCGGCGCCGCCGGCAGGTCCGGTCGCCGACGCCCGACCGTCGAGACTCGACCCAGCCACCGGCCAGCGCCGCCAGCGTTGCATGCTGAACGTCGCCATCAGCAGCAGCATGCCGATCAGCAGGACCGTGCCGTTCTGCACCGGCAGGCGCAGCGGCAACGGGTCGCCGAGCATCCGCCACCCGGTGGGGATGCGGTCCAGCACCGAGAAGGGCTGGACGAACAGGCCCACGTACGGGGCGACCAGCAGCAGTCCGGCCACCAGCGGACCGAGCGGCGAGATCCGGAGGGTCGCCAGCAGGCCGAGTGCCAGGCCGCCGACGGCCAGGTAAACGGTCGGCTCGATCAGGTTCGCCACGTTGTAGGTGCCGGCCTCGGTCCACCGGTCGACGGTCGACGCCGACCCCTGCTGGCCGAGAGCGAGCAGGATCCAGGCCACCGGGGCGGCCACCATGCCGGCGAGGAAGCTCCAGAGATGTCGCATCCGCGCACCGTACCGTCTCGGGCCGGTCCGACCCAGCACGAGCATCGACCATCGTGGTCACCCCCGACCCGGCGGTCCGGACCGGCGGGATTCTCCGGCAGCCCGAGCCGGGCGGACCGGGTCGGGCGGACCGAGCCGGGCATACCGGCCAGGGCGGACCGGGTCGGGCGGACCGGGTCGGGCGGACGCGTCAGTCGTGGCTCCGGCCGGCGGAGCGGCGCAGGTCACCTGGTCATCGGCGCGTCGTTCGGGGCCGGCCGGTACGCCGTAGCGTCTCGACCGTGACTGAGCACAATGGCGGCGCGGAGCCGGGCGCGGCTCCGACCGGAAAGCCCACCTCGTACTCGCGGGTGACCCTGAGCCGGATCATGACGGCCGTCGACGTCAACCTGTACGGCACCGTGCACGGCGGCGTGTTGATGAAGTTCATCGACGACGTGGCGGGTGCTGCGGCGGCCCGGCACAGCGGCGGTACCGCCGTCACCGCCGCGATCGACGAGATCGTCTTCTCCGACCCGGTCCGGGTGGGTGATCTGGTACACGCGCACGCCCAGGTCAACTGGACCGGTCGTACCTCCATGGAGGTGGGCGTCCGGGTCGTCGCGGAGCGGTGGGACACCGCCGAGGAGAAGCCGGTTCGGGTGGCCACCGCGTACCTCGTGTTCGTCGGGGTGGACGTGGCCGGCGGCCCCCGGGAGGTGCGACCGGTGCTGCCGGAGACGGAACAGGACGCCCGGCGGTTCCGGGAGGCGGAGATCCGCCGGGCGCACCGGCTGGCCCGGCGGCAGGCCATCCAGCGGCATCGCGCCACGCCGTGACGGCCCCCGGCCGCGAGGTGTACGCCAGGTACCTGAACCGGCGGGGTTGAGGTACCTGGCGTACACCTCAGCGAGCCTGCCGCGGCAGGTACGGCAAGATGGCGGCGGGTCCGGCACAGTGTGGTACCGGCCCGGTGGAAGGGGTGGTACAGGTGGCTGACGTGCTGTGGGCGCCGTCCGAGGAGATCCGCGAGCGATCCCGGATCGGCCACTACCTGGGCTGGCTGCGCGACGAACGTGGGCTGGTCTTCGCCTCGTACAACGAGCTGTGGCGGTGGTCGGTCACCGATCTTGACGCCTTCTGGCGGTCGATCTGGGACTACTTCGACGTCATCGCCCACACCCCGCCCGAGCGGACTCTGAGCGGCGACACCATGCCCGGGGTCCGGTGGTTCCCGGGCGCCACCCTGAACTACGCCGAGAACGTGCTGCGGATGCCGGGCATCGCCGACGACGAGCCGGCGGTCATCGCGTACAGCCAGAGCCGGGAGCCGGTCACGCTGACCGCCAGCGAACTGCGCGACCAGGTCCGCCGGGTGCGGGCCGGACTGCGCCGGCTCGGCGTCCGTCCCGGGGACCGCGTCGCCGCGTACGCGCCGAACATCCCCGAGACGTACGTGCTGATGCTGGCCTCCGCGAGCCTCGGGGCGATCTTCTCCTCCTGCGCCCCCGAGTTCGGTACCCGCAGCGTCACGGACCGGTGGCGGCAGATCGAGCCGACCGTGCTGGTGGCGGTCGACGGCTACCGGTACGGCGACAAACCGGTCGACCGGCACGCCGAGGTGGCCGCCATCCGGGCCGCGCTGCCGTCGCTGCGGCACACCGTGCTGCTGCCGTACCTCGATCCGGCGGCCCGACCATCCGACGGCGCCGCACCGGCCGACGGCGCCGGGCCATCCGACGGCGCCGGGCCGGCCGACGGCGCCGGGCCGGCCGACGGCGCTGTTGCGGCCCACGGCGCCGGGTCGTACGGCGGTGCCGTGCCGTGGTCGGAGCTGGCGGCGCCGACCGACGAGCCGCTGGGGTTCGAGCCGGTGCCGTTCGACCACCCGCTGTACGTGCTCTACTCCTCGGGTACCACCGGGCTGCCCAAGCCGATCGTGCACGGGCACGGCGGGATCCTGCTGGAACACCTCAAGATGCTGGCCCTGCACCACGACCTGGGCCCGGGCGACCGGTTCTTCTGGTTCTCCACCACCGGGTGGATGATGTGGAACTTCCTGGCCTCCGGGCCGGCGGTCGGCACGGCGATCGTGCTGTTCGACGGCAACCCCGGGGTCCGGGTGGAGCCCGGCCGACCGGCCGAGTCCGACCTGGGCGCCCTGTGGCGGATGGCCGCCGACACCGGGGTCAGCTACTTCGGCACCTCCGCGCCCTTCCTGCTGGCCTGTCGCAAGGCCGGGCTGCGGCCCCGGGATCTGGTGGACACCTCGGCGCTGCGCGGGCTGGGTTCGACCGGCGCGCCACTGCCCGCCGAGGGCTTCACCTGGGTGTACGAGGCGGTCAGCGACACCGTCCAACTCCAGTCGCTGTCCGGTGGCACCGATGTGTGTACCGGCTTCGTGGGCGGGGTGCCGCTGCTGCCGGTACGGGCCGGCGAGATCACCTGCCGATGCCTGGGCGCGAGGGTGGAGGCACGATCGGCGGACGGTACGCCGGTGATCGACCAGCTCGGTGAGCTGGTGATCACCGCGCCGATGCCCAGCATGCCGGTCGGATTCTGGAACGATCCGGACGGGCGGCGCTACCGCGAGGCGTACTTCGACGTCTATCCCGGGGTGTGGCGGCACGGTGACTGGATCACCATCAACGAGCATGGCGGGTGTGTGATCACCGGCCGGTCGGACGCCACGCTGAACCGGGGCGGCGTCCGGCTCGGCACCGCCGAGTTCTACTCCGTGGTGGAGGGGCTGGACGAGGTCGTCGACTCGGTGGTCGTGCACCTGGAGGACGCCGAGGGCGGCGCCGGGGAGTTGCTGCTGTTCGTGGTGCTGGCCGACGGGCTGGAACTGGGCGACGCGCTGCGCGCGAAGATCGTCCGGGAGCTGCGGACCGCGCTGTCCCCCCGGCACGTACCCGACGAGATCCACCAGGTACGCGCGGTCCCCCGGACCCTGTCGGCGAAGAAGCTGGAGGTCCCGGTGAAGAAGATCCTCACCGGTACGCCGGTGGACTCGGCGGCCGCCACCGGCGCGCTGGCCAACCCCGAGTCCCTGATCGCCTTCGAACGCTTCGCCCAACGCCGCATGACCCGCTGACACGGGTAAGGAAGGGCACCTTGTTATCGCTTTTCGTATAGCAGGGGGCCCCTCTTAACGCCTGCCCTCGTTGCGCATCGGCCTGAACGCGCCGCCTGGCGTGCCCGCGCCGTGGTCGGTGGTCGGTGGTCGGTGGTCGCTGGTCGGTGGCTGGTGGTCGGTGGGCTCCAGCCCTGACCCGGCACGGTCAGTCGACGGTGCGGGTGACCCGTTCGGCGGCGATCCGGTCGGCCAGCCGGGCCGGGTCGAGGTGGGCGCAGAGCACCACGCTGGCCCCGGCGGCCAGCGGGGCGAGCAGCCAGTCCACCGGGTCGGCGTGCCGGGCCGTGTCGAGCAGGACCCGGTCGCCCGAGGTCAGGCCCAGTTCCGTGGCGCGCCGGGCGGCCGATCCGACGAGTTCACTGTCCGGCGTCCCGATGCCGGGGGGCGGGGCGAACGAATCGCCCTGGCCGCGTACCTCGATCACGTAGTCCGCGAAACCCGGCGGCACCGTCCGCATCGGCGCGGCGAGCGGGGCCAGGGCCAGGGCGTACCGGTCGCCGGCGGGCCAGTCGGCGGCCTCGCCCAACCGGTCGGCGGCGGCGAACAGCACGTCCACCGGCTCGGGCGGGCCGGCGCACACCGACAGTCCGGCCGACCAGCAGCCGAACAGCACCGCGGCGGTCTGCCAGTGCGGGGGCAGCAGCACGGCGGCGCGATCTCCGGGCGTCAGGCCCGCGTCGTCCACCAGCAGGTTCGCGGTCTTGGCCACCCAGTTGGCCAGCGTCGCACCGGACAGTTCGGTGCGTTCACCGGTGGCATCGTCGTACCAGGTCAACAGCGGTCGGGTCGGATCGGCCGCGACCGCGGCGGCGAGGATCCGGGCAAGGTTCTCGGCCATCGCGGCGACGATACCGGTCCGCGCCGGCCCGGACCGGCCGCCCGCGCCGGCCATCGCCACGGGATCTGACCGGCCGCCCGCGCGGGCCATCGCCGCGGGATCTGACCGGCCGCCGGGGCAGCGTAGCGAAGATCTCACCGGTCCGGCCAAGCGCCAGGAAACGTTAGGAGGGGACCCTTTCTATACGGAAAGCGATAACAAGGGGCCCTTCCTTTCACCGCTCGGTGATCCGGGATTTGCGTCGGGTGACGGACGCGCCGGGTGTCGGGTCGCGGTCGGCGCCCCGGCCGGCGGCCGGCGTAGGCTTGGCCCGAGTGTCGTTGCCCACAGTCGACGTCCGGCGGGGCGGTGCTCGCCGTACCTGTCGTGACCTCGACCCCGCCAAGCGAGGAGTTGCCCCGTGACCGCCGGTCGCCCACCGCGTGTCCTCATCGACGCCACGAGTGTCCCCGCCGACCGGGGTGGCGTGGGTAGATACGTCGACGGCCTGCTGGGCGCCCTGGGCCGGACCGCGAGGTCGGCCGTGGACCTGGTCGTGGTGGGCCTGCGAACCGACGCTGAGCGGTACGCGCGGATGCTGCCCGATGCGGAGGTGCTGCCCGCGCCGGCCGCCGTGGCGCACCGGCCGGCCCGGCTGGCGTGGGAGCAGACCGGCCTGCCGCTGCTGGCCCAGCAGGTGGGGGCCGACGTCCTGCACTCGCCCTTCTACACCTGTCCGTTACGCGCTGGATGTCCGGTGACCGTCACGGTCCACGACGCCACCTTCTTCACCGAACCCGAGCACTACGACAAGTCCCGCCGGACGTTCTTCCGGAGTGCGATCAAGACGTCGCTGCGCCGGGCCGATCGGGTGATCGTGCCGAGCAAGGCGACCCGGGACGAGTTGATCAGGCTGCTCGACGCGGACCCGACCCGCATCGACGTGGCCTACCACGGCGTCGACCAGGCGGCCTTCCACGCGCCGACCGAGGAGGAGAAGGCCAGGGTACGGGCCCGGCTCGGCCTCGGCAGCGGCAGCTACGTGGCGTTCCTCGGCGCCAAGGAGCCCCGCAAGAACGTGCCGAACCTGATCCGGGGTTGGGTGCTGGCCGTCGCCGACCGGGAGAACCCGCCGGCCCTGGTGATCGCCGGCGGCCAGGGACATGACGACGACATCGACCGCGCGGTCGCCGACGTGCCGGGCCACCTGCGGCTGCTCCGTCCCGGCTATCTGCGGTACGCGGACCTGCCCGGGTTCCTCGGCGGCGCGCTGGTGGCCGCGTACCCGTCGTACGGCGAGGGCTTCGGTCTGCCGATCCTGGAGGCCATGGCCTGCGCGGCCCCGGTGTTGACCACCCCGCGGCTGTCGCTGCCCGAAGTCGGCGGGGACGCGGTGGCCTACACCAGTGAGGTGCCGGAGCAGATCGGTACGGACCTGGCGGCCCTGCTCGACGACGAACCTCGCCGGCTGTCGCTGGCCAAGGCGGGCTTCGACCGGGCCAAGGAGTTCACCTGGGAGTCCAGTGCCGAGGTACACGTGGCCGCCTGGAGCCGAGCCCGGGGTTGACCTCCGCGGGGAGCCGTGGCGCGACCGGGTTGTCCGCCGCGCCCGGCCGATGCGTTAAGAAGGGCCCCTTCCTATACAAAAGGCGATAACAAGGGGCCCTTCCTTACAAGGCGGCGTCGGAACTTGGCGGTGTCGGGCCGTCCGGCATGATGGTCGGATGCTCTACGCAGTGATCCTCGCCGGCGGGACCGGTACCCGGCTCTGGCCGCTGTCGCGCGCCGGCCACCCGAAGTTCCTCCATCCGCTGACCGGCACGGAGTCCTCGCTTCTCCAGGTGACCGCGGAGCGGCTCGGCCCGCTGGCGAAGCCGGAACGCACCATGGTGGTCACCGGGGCGGCCCACGCCGCGGCCGTGGCCCGGCAGCTACCCGGCCTGCCGGCGGAGAACATCCTGGTCGAGCCCTCCCCCCGGGACTCCTGCGCGGCGGTGGCGCTGGCCGCCGCCATGATCGCCGAACGCGACCCGTCCGCGGTGATGGGCTCGTTCGCCGCCGACCATCTGGTCGGCCGGCCGGACCGGTTCGCCGACGCCATCCGGTACGCGGCGGAGGGTGCGGAGCAGGGCCTGTTGATGACCGTCGGCATCACGCCGACCCGGCCGGAGACGGGCTACGGCTATCTGCAGTGTGGCGATCTCATCGATTCCGGGCCGCTGCGTCGGGTGGCGGAGTTCAAGGAGAAGCCGGCGGTCGAGGTCGCCGAGACGTACGTGGCGTCCGGGCGGCACCTGTGGAACGCCGGCATGTTCGTCTGGCGGGTGGACGCGTTCCTCGCCGAGCTGGCCCGTCAGCAGCCGGTGTTGCACGACGGTGTCACCGCGATCGCCCGGGCCTGGGGTACCCCGGGCCAGGACGAGGCGCTGGGCGCCATCTGGCCCACCCTGCCCAAGATCTCGGTCGACTACGCGGTGATGGAGGGCGCTGCGGCGGTGGGCAAGGTGGCGACGGTCGCCGGTGACTTCGGCTGGACCGATGTGGGTGACTTCCACACGCTCGGGGACGTCCTGCCCGCCGACGGTGACCGGAACGTGGTGCTGGGTGCCGAGGCCGCCGGGGAGAAGCCGGGCGTGTTGCTGCGGGACAGCACGGGGCTGATCGTGGTTCCCCGGTCCGGCCGGTTGGTGGCAGCCCTGGGCGTGCATGACCTGATCGTGGTGGACACCGACGACGCGGTGCTGATCTGCCCGCGCGACCGGGCCCAGGACGTGAAGCGGCTGGTCGACGACCTGAAGGAGCGGGACCAGCACGATCTCGTCTGAGCGTGTCCGGACCGCGTTGGCCGCCCGGTGGACCGAACGGGCGGCCACCTCCACGGACCCGGGTCCGCGGACCCTCGTGGTGACCGCCCGAACGGCGTTCCTCCCCAGGACACGCACTTCTCCAAGACGCCGCGACCTGAGCCCCGGCACAGCGAGCATGCCGGCTGGCGCTCCGGTACGTCGAGGTTTTTCAGCCCTCGCTGAAACACGGGCGGAAAGTTGCGGCCAGGTACAGTGCGAAGTGCCGTCGGGTAGGAAGCCCACGATCGCCAGGAGCGCTCGGTGCTGAGAATCCACTTCTCCAGCGAGGACGTGGCCCGGACCCGGGTCGCGGCCAGCGCGGACCCGCTCTGGGAGCTGGTCCTCAGCCTGCACCTGCTACAGGCCCGGAATCCGGACCCCGCCGTCGCCGGGTGGCGGCGGGAGGTCACCGAAGGGCTGCGCCGTGATCGGGCCGCGGCCCGGTTCCAACTGCTGTTCGCACTCAATCCGCCGCGCGGCTACTTCCCGGACTTCCTCACCCCGCAGGAGAGCCGGCAGGGTGTCGAGGCGGGTCTGGACGCGGTCCGGTCCACGCCGGTGCCCCGGCTGCACCGGGACCTCACGGTGTTCGCCGCGGACAACCGGCTGCCCAGCCCGGCCAGTGCTCTGGCCCGGGGTGAGCCGGAGGCGCTGCGCAACCTGACCGATTCGATGGAGCACTACCGGGCGCTGGCCATCACCCCGTACTGGCACCGGGTGGCCGCCGCGGTCGAGGCCGACCGGGGCCGCCGGGCCCGTGCCCTGTTGGACGGTGGTACGGAGGCGCTGTTGGACAGTCTGCGTCCGGCGATGCGCTGGCAACCGGGCATGCTGGAGGTGCCCGACTATCCGGCCGACCGCGAGTTGCACCTGCGGGGTCGGGGGCTGCTGCTGGTCCCCTCCTTCTTCTGCTCCCGGGCGCCGGTCGCGCTGCTCGACCCCACGCTGCCGCCGGTGCTGGTCTATCCGGTCGACCGGCTCGGCGGACTGGTGCCGGTCGCCCGGGACGGCGCGGGTGGGATCGCCGGGATGCCCGGTGCGACCGTGCCCGGCGGCGCAGCGGGCGGCCGGGAAGCGTTGGCGGCCCTGCTCGGCCGCACCCGGGCCAGCGTCCTCGCGGTGATCGACGACGGCTGCTCGACCGGCGAGGTGGCTCGGCGGTTGCAGATCTCACCGGCCGCCGCCAGCCAGCACACGTCGGTACTGCGTAACGCCGGGCTGCTGGTCAGCCAGCGGGACCGCAACACCGTGCTGCACATGCTCACCCCGCTGGGCCGGGCCATGTTGCGGCAGTGACCCGACCGGCGGGAGCCGCCCCGACCGGTGCCGATCCTCGGGAAGCGGCCCCGGTTCCGATCATCGTGTTGGTCACCCCTCCGGGCGGGGTGACGTCTGTCACCTGATCGGGTCCTGCCTCAGATGGCCAGCATGGCCGGGCCGTCCGGCGGCAGCACCAGGGCCGAGTCGACGCCCTCGGCGGCCAGCACGGCGCGTAGCCGGTGCAGGTCCGCCCCGAACCTGATCAGTGTCGCCGCGCCGCGCCCGCCGGGGTGCCGGGCCACGATCACGCCGCTGGATCCGGCCGGCCAGTCCGGTACGGCGGCCGTCAGCGCGGCGCGTACGGCCGGGTCGGTGACCGGCTCGAACTCGGTGCCCGGCGCGATCACCGGGGCCACCGCGGCGATCGCCCGGCGGACCGCCGCCGGGTCCGCACCCGCCGCTCCCGGCCCGGCTTCCCGGCCCGCGCCCGGCTCAGCCCCGCCCGGTCCTGCCCCGCCCGGCCCGGTCCCGCCTGGCCCGGTCATGCCTGGCCCGGCCTCCCGGCCCGTCGAGGGCCCGTCCGGCCCGCTCGCCGACGGGCTTTCCGTGGCCAGTTCGGCCCGGTGGTCGTCACCGGCCGGGAGGGTCGAGTTCGCGAGCGTGCCGGCCGCGTGGAGGCCCTCGGCGCGGGCCTCGGCGGTACCGAGGGCGAACAGATCGAGTTCGGCGTTGCGGACCAGCGCCGCGGCGCCGGCACCGTCGCCCGGGTCGGCCGCCGTCAGGTAGCCCCGGACGACGGCCACCGGGACCTGGTCGACCTTGCCCTTGACGAGTTCGCCGGCGCCGGCCAGCTCGTCGATGACCGCCATCTGGGTGATGCTGAGCTGGTTGCCGTACGGGTCGACCGAGCCCCGGTGGTCGCGGAGGGCGTCGATGCCGGCGGCGCCCAGCGCCACATCGGTCAACCCGGTACGCCACGGCCGGCCCATGGTGTCCGAGATGATCACGGCGACGTCGGCGCCGTGCCGCTCGCGGAGCGCCGCCCGCAGTGCACGGGCCGATCCGTCCGGGTCCTTGGGCAGCAGCACCAGCCGGGAGCGATCCACGTTGGACGCGTCGATGCCGGCGGACGCCATCACGAACCCGTGGTGGGTCTGCACGATCCGGGTCGGCCCACGCCGGGCCACCGGCCGGGCGGTCTCGGCCGCGAGGACGTCGTCCCGCGCCGTCGACCGGTCCGGTTCGTCGGTCGGTACGGTCACCAGCTGACCCTCGGCCTTGGAGACGATCTTGCTGGTCACCACGAGGACGTCGCCGTCCCGCAACCAGGGCGCGGCGTGCGTGATCAGCTCGGCCAGGTCGTCGCCCTCGCGTACGTCGCCGATACCGAGCACCGGCAGGATCTCCAGCTTCACCGCAGCTCCAATGCGGCGCTCACCATGGCGGCCGTCGCCGTCTCGTCGGTCATCCACAGCGGTGCGCCGCCGACCGTCAGCCCCGGCACCGTCGCCGCGCCGTCCACGGGGTCCACCAGCCACCCGTCGAGCAGGCCGCCGTCCCGCCGGGCACCGTACATCCGGCCCACCGCCTCGGCGGTACACGGCACGTCGATCGCGGCGAGACAGCGGTCGGCCATTCCGCGTACCGGACGGTCACCGATGATCGGCGAGACGCCCAGCACCGGTGCCCGGCCGCCGACCACCGCCTCGCGCAGCCCGGGGACCGCCAGGATGGGTGCGATGCTCACCACCGGGTTGCTCGGCGCCACCAGGATCACGTCGGCCGAGTCGAGCGCGTCGAGCACGCCGGCCGCCGGCTTGGCCGACTCGGCCCCGACGAAGACGAACCGGTGCGTCGGCAGCGCTCCCCGGTGTCGTACCCACCATTCCTGGAAGTGGATGGCCCGCCGGCCGTCGTCGAGGTCCACCACGACGTGCGTCTCCAGCCGGTCGTCGGTGGCCGGCAGCAGCCGTACGCCGGGCTGCCAGCGCGCACACAGCGCCTCGGTGACCGCCGACAGCGGGTAGCCGGCATCCAGCATGGTGGTCCGGACCAGATGGGTGGCCAGGTCGCGGTCGCCCAGGCCGAACCAGGTCGGCTCGGCGCCGTACGCCGCCAGCTCCTCCTTGACCGTCCAGGTCTCGCCGACGCGCCCCCAGCCCCGCTCGGGGTCGGCGCCGCCGCCCAGGTGGTACATCACGCTGTCCAGGTCGGGGCAGATCCGCAGGCCGTGCAGCCGGATGTCGTCGCCGACGTTCACCACGGCGGTGACCTCGGCGCCGACCTCGCGCGCGTACGCCCGGACGCCCGCCAGGAACCGAGCTCCGCCGATGCCCCCCGCCAGTACCACGATGTGCATGGTCACTATCCTGACGCACCCGCGTCCGGACGGCGGGGGGCGGCCCCACAGACTTTGACACAGGCCTAGCGCGGCGCGTCCAGACCGGGGTAGTCGCGCACACCGTGGCCGTTCTTGGCGCCGAGATATCCCGCGCTGACCAGCCGGCTCAGCAGTGGATGTGGCGCCAGTTCGGGCTCGTTCCGCTCCTGGTGGAGGGCGGTCTGCACGGCCAGGGCCACATCGGTGCCGATGACGTCGAGCAGCCGGAACGGTCCCAGCGGTACGCCCAGCCCGAGCCGGGCGGACCGGTCGATCTCGGTGCAGCTCCAGCCCTCGGCCAGCAGCCCGAGAGCATGGTTGAGGTAGGGGAACAGCAGCCGGTTGACGATGAATCCGGGACTGTCCCCGCATTGCACGGGCCGCTTGCCGAGTTTCCGGCAGAGTTCGTCGACGGTGGCGAGCGCGGCGGCGGCGGTGGCCGGCGTGCTGACGACCTCGACCAGCGGCATCACCGGAGCGGGGTTGAAGAAGTGCAGCCCGAGGACCCGGGCCGGGTGCGCGGTGGCCTCGGCGCAGCGGGTGACCGAGAGGCTGGACGTGGTGGTGGCCAACACGGTTGGTTCCGGACAGATCCAGTCAAGCTGGGCGAACAGCGGCTGCTTGACGGCAGGGTCCTCGACGACCGCCTCGATGACGAGCGCGCAGCCGCGCAGCGCGGTCAGGTCGGTGGTCACGGTCCAGGTTCCGGGGGCGGCGTCCGGGGCCGGTGCCACGCCGGCACCACCGGCGGTATCGCCCCCGGCCCCACCGGCGGTATCGCTCCCGGCCCGGCCGGCGGTATCGCTCCCGGCCCGGCCGCCGGCAGCGCTGCCCCCGGCCCGGTCGGCGGCGCCGAGCGTGTCACGGAGACGGCGGGCGCTCGCCTCGGATCGGGCGACCACGGTGGTGTCGTACCCGCCCTGGATCAGGGCGGTGGCGATCCCGGTGGCCATGGTGCCCGACCCCACCACGCCGATCCCGCGCAGGCCACCGGCGGCTGGCCGGTCGGTGCGCAGGACAGTGGGCGGGGCGTCGTCGTTCCGGCCGTCGGCGCGGTGGTCGTGGATCCGGCCGCCGCCCGCGCCGCCCGCGCCGCCCGCGCCGCCCCGCCGGTTCGCGTCCACCAGACCACGCAGCATGGGCGTGGCCCGGTAGAACTCGTCGCCGGTGCGCGCGTACAGCGAGTCCAGGGTGTCGAGGACACGGTCGGGGCCGATGTCGTCGAGCATTCGCAGCGGCCCCGTGCTGAAGCGGCAACCGAGCACCATGGCGGTGTCGATGTCGGCCGGGCTCGCGTACCCGCGTTCGACCATCCGGACAGCCTGGTTGAGCAGACCGGACAGTAGCCGGGTCAGCGGGGTTCCGACGGCGTCGGTGATCGGCGCCGGTGCCATTCCGGCCTGCCGGATCACTGTTCGCAGGCGTTTGACGGCACCGTCGTCGGTCCCGGCGGCGCGGATCAGCTCGGCCAGAGCGGGCGCGTCGGACGGCCCTCCCAGGGAGAGCCCGACGATCCGCTCCGGAGCGACGCAGCCGGCGGTGATGTCGGCCAGCGGGATCACCGACGTGGTCGCGGCGATGACCGTATCCCGGGAATACCGCCGGTCGAGGTGCCGGACCAACGATCGCTTGTCGGCCAGGCCACCGGCGGTGGCCTCGACGACCAGGTCGGCGGGGGGCGGGTCGGCCGGATCCGCGACGGCGACGGGTAGGCCGGCGCGGGTCAGCACCTGTGACAGTTGCCCCGCTGCGGGGCTGTGGCCGATCACGACGACGCGGGTGGAGGTGGTGATCATCGGGTTCTCCCAAGGGCAGGTGATGGCACCGGGTCGGTCAGTACCGGCTGCCGACGGGCGCCGGAAGCCGGTCGAGCTCGGCCAGGTCCTCGGCGGTCAGCTCGTACCGTGCGGCGGTCAGGTTCTCCCGTAGGTACTGTTCGCGCTTGGTGCCGGGGATGGGGATCACCTGCCGACCCTGGGCCAGGGTCCACGCGATCGCCACCTGGCCGGGGGTCATTCCGCGGCGTTGCGCGACCGTCCGCACGGCGTCGACGAGTTCCAGGTTGATGGACAGCGCGGTGGGCTGGAACCGGGGGTTACCGGCCCGGAAATCCCCCGGTTCCAGCTGTCCGTGGTCGGTGATCCGGCCGGTCAGGAAACCCCGGCCGAGCGGCGCGAAGGCCACGAACGCCGTGCCGTGTGCGGCGCACCAGTCGAGCATGCTGGGTACGGGCTCGCGGGACTGGCCGACCCGGGCTGGCCGGAGCGGATTCCGGGTCCACAGCGACAGCTCGGACTGGATCGCCGCCACCGGATGGATCCGGTGGGCTGCCTCGGCCTCGGCGACCGTGACCTCGGACAGGCCCAGGGCCCGGACCTTGCCGGCGGCCACCGCGTCGGCCAGCGCCCCCCAACTGTCTTCGATACGGACCCCGGGATCGACCCGGTGCAGGTAGTACAGGTCGATCACGTCGGTACCGAGCCGACGCAGACTGCGGTCGATGGCCGCGCTCAGGTGCTCCGGGGACCCGTCGCGGTGCATCCGTCGGGTCGGCAGATCGTCGACGACCAGACCGCCCTTGGTGGCGAGGACGACCTGGTCCCGCCGACCGCTGAGGGCCTGGGCGAGTAACCGCTCGTTGTGTCCGTCCCCGTAGACATCCGCGGTGTCCAGGAACGTGACCCCCTCGTCCAGGGCGCGGCGGATGACCGCGACGGAGGCCTGGTCGTCCCGGGACGACTCGGCGTACCCCCAGCTCATCCCCATACATCCCAGGCCGA
The DNA here is from genome assembly GCF_055793945.1 of Plantactinospora sp. A48. Classification (NCBI taxonomy): domain Bacteria; kingdom Bacillati; phylum Actinomycetota; class Actinomycetes; order Micromonosporales; family Micromonosporaceae; genus Plantactinospora; species Plantactinospora sp. A48. The sequence continues at coordinate 44,523 of NZ_JBTIXF010000017.1, forward strand.
CGGCGCTCACCGACGGGCCGCCCGACCACAACTGTCGCTGTTTCACGTGAATTCCTTTCCTTCAGCTGGCCTCAGGGTGCGGTGAGCACCAGCGCGGCGTTGTGTCCGCCGAAGCCCAACGACGTACTCACCACAACCTCCAGTGGCATCCACCGGGGCGCTTGCGCGGCCACGTCGACCGGTACCTCCGGGTCGAGGTTCTTCAGATTGGCGGTCGGCGGTACGCAGCCGTGTTCGACGCACAGCGCCGCGTAGGCGGCCTCGATCGCCCCGGCGGCGGCGAGGGTGTGTCCGGTGACGCCCTTTGTCGAGGTGACCACGGGGTGCGTTCCCAGTACGTCGCGCAGCACCCGGGCCTCGGTGACGTCGTTGAGGGGGGTCGAGGTGCCGTGTGCGTTGACGTGTTGCACATCCCGCGCGCTGATCCGCGCGTCGGTGAGCGCGCCGCGCAACGCCCGGGCCATGCCCGCCCCGTCCGGATGGGGCGCGGTGATGTGGTGGGCGTCGGAGGCGGCGCCGTATCCGGCGATCTGGGCGCGGACGCGGGCTCGCCGGGCGGCGGCGTCGGCGGGACGCTCGAGGACGAGCACCGCGGCGCCCTCCGCGGCCACGAAGCCGTCCCGGTCGACGTCGAACGGGCGCGATGCCGCGGCGGGGTCGTCCCGGCGGGTGGACAACGCCCCCATCCGGTGCAGGGCGTTGACCGTGGCGGGGGTGAGCGCCGATTCCGTGCCGCCGGCGAGCACCACGTCGCAGGCGCCGGCGCGGAGCAGGTCCCGGGCCACGCCGAGCGCGGTGCTGCCGGAGGCGCAGGCGGTGGCGGTGACCAGCGTCGGACCGGCCGCGCCGCAGTCGATGGAGACCGCCCCGCTGACCATGTTCACCATGCTCATCGGCACCGTGAGCGGGGAGACCTCGTCCGGCCCCTCGGCCCGGAACGTCTCGTGCTGGCGTTCCAGCGTGCCGGTGCCGCCGAGGGAGTTGCCCAGGACGACACCGACCCGGGCGCCATCCCAACTCGCGGGGTCCAACCCGGCGTCGGCGACGGCCTGCCGGGCGGCGACCACGGCGAGTTGGGCGCACCGGTCCAGCCGCCAGGCCAGGCCCCGACCGAGCAGTGCGTTGGCGTCGAATCCCGGCACCCGGCAGGTGAAGTCCACCGCCGACCCGGCCAGGTTGGGATCGCTGGCCGCGGTCGGGGTGCCGGCCACGATCATCGCCCAGTTGTCGGCGACGCCGATTCCAGCGGGGGTGACCAGGCCGATACCTGTGATCGCAACGGGAAAGGTACCGGTCACGCCGTCACCACCAGCTTTTCCGAGAGCACCTTGGCGGCCTGCTCGATGGTGAGGTCGGGGGTCAGCTCCCAGTCGCTGAGGGCGATGCCGAGTTCCTTGCGCAGCACCAGAACGAGTTCCACGATGATCAACGAGTCGACGGCCAGCTCGTCGAAGGTGACGCCGGGTTCGATGTCCTCGGTCGGGACGCCGAACCGGTCGGTCAGGATGGTGGCGAGGCGCTGCTCGAGCGTGGTGGACATGGTGTTCCGCCTTTCTGCTGAGGGGTTACCGGAGGGATTGATCGGTGGACCGGTGAACCGTGATGTCCGGCCACCGCAGGACGACCGAGCCCCAGGTCAGCCCGCCACCGAAGGCGGTCAGCAGGACCCGGTGTCCGGGCTGGAGTGTGCCGGCGCTGGCGGCGTCGGCCAGCGCGAGCGGGATCGACGCGGCGACGGTGTTGCCGACGGTCTCGATGTTCGTCACGACCTGCTCGGTACGCAGTGAGAGCTGGTCGGCCACCGCGTGCAGGATGCGCAGGTTCGCCTGGTGCGCGACGAGGCGGTCAACCTGGTCGAGCTGCCAGCCCGCGCGCTTGACGGCGTTCCGGGACGATTCGCTCATCCGGAGCACCGCCTGCATGAAGACCGCTCGACCCTGCATGGTGAAGTAGTCGTCGCCGGGTTGCGGCGGCCGGCCGGCCGAGCGCTGCCGGGACCCACCGCCCGGCACCATGATCAGTTCTGCGTTCTGCCCGTCGCTGCCCAGGTCGAAGCCGTGCAGCGCGCCGGGCTCATCGGCGGTGCCACGGCGTACCACGACCGCACCGGCGCCGTCGCCGAAGACCGCACGGGTGGTTCGGTCGCCCGGGTCGAGGATGGTGGAGAACGTGTCCGCCCCGATCACCAGGGTGGTGTCGGCGATCCCGGCGCCGATGAACCCGGCGGCGGTGGCCAGGGCGTAGACGAAGCCGGTGCACACGGCGGCGACGTCGAAGGCGGCGCGGTCGGCCATGCCCAGCCGGGCGGCGACCTCCGGAGCCGAGGCCGGGCAGGGGCGGTCCGGGGTGGCCGTGGCCAGAATCACGGCGTCGGTACTGGTCAGTCCGGCCGAGCGCAGGGCCAGCTCGCCGGCACCCGTGGCCAGGTCGACGGTGGCGGTGCCGGGCTCCACGACGTACCGCTGGCGGATTCCGGTACGCGAAGTGATCCACTCGTCGGAGGTGTTGAGCTGGCCAGCCAGGTCGGCGTTGGTCACCCGCCGGGTTGGCAGCCAGGCTCCCAGCCCGGCGACGACGGCGCTGCCGGTCACCGGTCATCCCTCCCGGTCGTGATGACGAGCGCCGGTACCGGCGTCGAGTTCCGGGCGGCGGACGCCGGTACGGGGGTCGAGTTCCGGGCGGCGGACGCCGGTACGGGGGTCGAGTTCCGGGTGGCGGACGCCGACCCGTGCGATGTCGGTGCCGGCCCGGACGGCCGCCCACCGGCAGCCGGCAGTACGGCGCCGGCCTGACGCAGTGCCGCGATGACGCTGGCCGGTTGGGGGTACGGCTGGACGGCGGCGACGTGACCGTCGGGGCGTACCACGACGGCCAGCGGCCGGTCGCCGAGCACGCTCCGCAGCGGGCTGCCGGAGGTGATCTCGTCGACCCTGACCGGAGCGGGCACCGCCTCGTGGATGGCCCGGCAGGCGTGCCGCCAGCGGGAGTCCTGGCGCGGACCGGGCCACAGCAGCACGGTGTGGGCGTCCGGGGAGAGTTCGGGAAAGGCCCGGGCGGGATCGGCCGGGTCGGGTGTGGGTACGAACGCGGCCATCCGCATGCCGGGGCGCAGCCGCCGGCGTAGCCGCCGGCGTAGCCCCGTGCGGTCGAGCAGCCCCGCGGCCGGCCCGTACCGCACGTCGGTCTGGCTCATCAGCGGAGCGCCGAGCCGTTGCATGAGCCCGGTGTACGCGGCCGCCCGGACCAGGGTGTTGCGCAGCAGCACCCTGCCGGGATCACGCAGCAGACCCCACTCGGTCTGCCGGGCGGTGTTCAGCGAGACCCGGGCGACGTCGGCCCGGCGTTCGGCGTCGTAGCTGTCGAGGACGGCCGGGTCGAGCCGGGACCGGATCACCCCGCCGAGTTTCCAACCGAGGTTGACCGCGTCCTGGAGACCGGTGTTCATGCCCTGGGCGCCCGCGGCGCTGAACACGTGGGCCGCGTCCCCGGCCAGGAAGCAGCGCCCGACCCGGAACCGCGCCGCGGTGTGCCGGCGGGCCCGGAAGACGGTGGACCAGTCCAGGTCCCGCACCGTCCCGCCGGCCGGGGAGAGCCGGTCGATCATCTCCTGGAACACCCCCGCCGACGGTCCGTCCGGCTGGTCCCAGCGCGGTACGGCGAACGCGATCCGGAACCGGTCGCCGCCCAGCGGCGCCAGCCCGAGTGCGCCGTGCGCCGCGTACGCGTAGACCAGCGCGGAGGAGCCGACGGTGTCGGTGACGGTGCCGTCGCCGATGGCGAAGAGCACCTCGTTGCCTTCGGCCGGGAACGCCACGCCGAGCAGCGATCGGGTGGTGCTGTGCGCGCCATCGGCGCCCACCAGCCAGTCGCACTCGACCTGTTCCTGGTCGCCGTCCGGGTGGCGCAGTACGGCCACCGGCCGTTCGCCGGTGTTGTCCAGCCCGATCAGGCTGACTCCGGTCTCGACCTGGACGCCGAGCTCGGTGAGCCGGGCCCGCAGCACCGCCTCGGTCCGGTTCTGCGGGATCATCAGGCCGAACGGGTAGGGCGTGTCGGACAGCCGGCACATCTCGGCGGCGGCGAGGTGCCGGCCGTCGGCATAGAACCGGACGGCGTCGATCCGGTGCCCGGCCGCGATGAGGGCCTCGCTGACCGAGATCCGGCGCAGGAGTTCCAGGCTGCGTGGCCACATCACGATCGCCCGGGAGTGCGGGCTTTCCTGGACCGTGTTGGTGACGACGCGGACGTCGATGCCCTGGCCGGTCAGGTCGGCGGCGAGGGCGAGCCCGACCGGTCCGGCGCCGACGATCAGCACGGTCGGGTGGTGGGATCCAGTCGCGGTCACTGCGACACCTCTTCCTTGTCGGGGCCCGGGTACCGGTCCGGGGTGCGGCCGGGACGGGTCGGTGTGGTCGCCGGCGCGGCGACGACGATGCCGGTCCAGGTGAAGCCGGCGCCCGCGCTGAGCACCACCGCTGCCTCACCCGGGGCGAGGCGGTGCTCCGCTGCCTCACCCGGGGCGAGGCGGTGCTCGCCGGTCAGGGCGGCGAGATTGGCCAGGGCGTCACCGGCGCCGAGATGCCCGGTGTGCTCGCCAAGGTCGACACAGGGGGCGGAGGTGACCGCGGCGACGGCCGGGCCGTAGATGGTTTCCTGGGCGGTACGCCCGAGCCGGGGCAGCAGCACCCAGCGCAGCCGGGGATCGTCGGGGGCGAGTCGCGCGTCGGCCAGCGCCGCGCCGACCGCGGTCCGGATGCCGTGGGTGAGCGCCTCGACGAAGGCCTCCTTGCCGGTGGTCGCCAGGTACGCCTTCTTCGCCGCGCGTACGTCGATGACCTGGCCGTACTGTCGCGGCGCCGTCGAGAACGGCTGCTCACCCCGGTGCATGACCTCCAGGTCCGCCCGGGCGAAGCTGGAGATCGCGAGCAGGTCCAGACCCCTCGGGCCGGCATCCCCACGGGTGAGTACCGCCGCGGTGGCGCCGTCTCCGTAGATCACCCCGTAGTCCCCGCGCCACCGGTCGAAGCCGGGATCGCCGAAACAGTCGGCGGTGGTGACCAGACAGGCGCTGGTGCCCGGATCGGCGAGCAGGCGGGTGGCGGCCAACTCCAGGGCGGCACCGCCGCCGTTGCACATCTGCGCGATGCCGAGCGGGATGGCGGCGCGCGCGCCCAGCCGGTCGGCGACGTAGTGCGCCGGGGACCAGAACTCGTGTCCCTGGTGGTAGGTCCAACCGTGTATCAGCAGACCGAGGGTGTCCGCGTCGCGGTCGGCCGTCCGGAGCGCACGCTGCGCGGCGTGCACCGCCAGTTGCGGGGCGGGCACGTCCTCGGCGACCGGCACCCGCTCGTAGCCACTGGTTCGCAGGTCATCGGCGGTCAACCGCTCCTCGGCCACCGCCTGCCGCAGCGGCACGGTACGCGGTGGCAGCCAGGTCGCGGCGGCTTCGATGCTGAGCATGCCCGCGGTTCTCATCGCCGCACCCCGTACTGTCCGGTGCGCTCGACCCGGAAGTCGAGTTCGGCTCGGGCCACCACATCGCCGTACTGCTCGAATGCCACCGCCATCGTCGGTGTGTCGCCCCTGGGCGGAACCGGCCCGGACGACCGGGACAGCCGTAGCGTGGTGATCCGGTCCAGTTCGGCGTAGTTGGCGAACTCGGCCCGCAGCCCGACGAGGAGCGCTTCCTCGGGGCGTACCCGGTGGTCGGCGGCCAGCGCCAACAGCGCCAGCTGCCGGGCGGCCTCCATCATCACCATCCCCGGCAGGTGATCCTGGGGGTGGTCGAACATGCTGGGGTTGTCCACCGGAACCCGGACCGCCGCGTTCACCTCCGTGGCGGCGAACACCGGTTCGTGCAGCACCACGTTGCTGGGGCTGAGCCGGCCGACCTGGGCCGGTGTCACCCGTCGGCGTTCCGGCCGGGGAACACCGACCCGTCCGGCGATCACGTCCGCCGACGTGGGCACGATGGAGTCTCCGCGCCGCCGGCCGCGTAGCTGTCGGTACGCCGCCGAGTCCAGGTAGGCGACCTGAATCGACACGGTGCCGACCTGCCGCTCGGCCAGGACCAACCCCACGTCGTAGGTCAACGCGCGCAGTTGATCGTCCACCACCCGGGCGGTGTGCGTGTGCACGGTCAGCCGCAGCTCGGTCGGCGCCACCGGCCGGCGCAGGGCGTGCGGCGCGTCGATCCGCATCGACCAGCGGCGAAGGATGAAGTGGGTTCCGGTGGGTACGCCGAAGTACACGTGCCCGCCGTAGGTCTCGGCCTGGCGGGCGCACTCCAGCAGCAGCATCGGATCGATACCGGCGCCGCCAGCGGGATGGTCGGTGTAGTGGGCGTGGAACGGGGGGAGTTGGGCCGCCGCGATGTAATCTCGGTCGTCTATGCGACGGCTGTCGGTGAGGAATACCTCCGACAGGGCGTACCGGTGCAGCAGACTGCGGTCGACGGTGCGATCGAACGTCAGTCCGAGCAGCCCGGCCGCCGACGCGGTAGCGGTCCGAGGTATGGCCAGACCTTCAGTGATCATGGTCATCGTACTGGTCCTACTTGCGTGAGGGATGCCGGACGCCACATGGCAGACATCCGTGGAATGGGTCCGTCTGGGAATCAGAATTGCCGACCCTGATCGGTGCGTCCTCAGTGCGAACTCAATTGGGCCACCCGGTTCCCGGCAAAGGCGCTAGGGGAGCCGTTTCCGGTGCGTGGACGCATGGCGCCCCACTTGGCGGTCGGCTCGGGGCGGGGCGTGAGGCGCCGTTGCGGACCGTAGGGTGGTATTGGCGTACCCAGGTTAAGCCGACCCTGGATCAAGGCCGGGCGTTGATCGAGGATAGTGGGCGTCAAGAGTCGGGCAAGGCCGGACCAGCTGCGCGGCCGACAGTCGACTTCCGCTGAAGCCTATTCGTTGGCGTAAATGCGGAACTGGCTGGCGACTGGCTGGGTCCGGCTCGTCGGGTCGGGAGACAAGGAAGATGGCAATCACCGCGGACGCACTGCAGAAACGACAAGGAGAGCGCGTACGATCGGTCAGCGCGGCGGCGACTCTGATCGCTGTCGGCTTGGCCAGCCTGATGGTGCCGCTGGCCGTTACCGGCCCGGCGGTAGCACTGACGCGGATGGGTATCGATCTGTCCGCCAGCGGTCAGTCCGTGCAGTGGGTACTGCACGCGTACAACATCACTTTTGCGGCTTCGCTACTGGCCACCGGCGGTCTGGCCGACCGCGTCGGCCGGCGGCGGGTGCTGATCACCGGCACGTTGATCTACGCGGTCACCTCGCTGATCACCGCGCTGAGCACCAACATCCTCACGGTCGACGTGGCACGGGCGATTCAGGGCGTCGGTTCGGCCGGCATCCTGACCAGCGGTGCGGCGATTCTGGCGGCGACCTTCGACGGCCCGGCGCGGGCCCGGGCCTTCGGCGTGCTGGGCACCGCCTTCGGTGCCGGCCTCGCCCTCGGCCCCGTCGTGTCGGGCCTGCTGGTCGACCTGGTCAGCTGGCGTGCCGTGTTCATCATCAACGTGGCGTTCGCCGCGATCGTCGTGGCGCTCAGCCCACGGCTGGGGGAGAGCCGTAGCGCCGGCAGCCGGGTCGACTGGCCGGGCCTGGCCACCTTCAGCGGCGCGTTGTTCCTGCTCACGCTCGGCTTCGTGAAGGGGCAGACGGCCGGCTGGGCGAGTGCGCAGACGCTCGGCTCTTTTCTGGGCGCCCTGGTCGCCCTCGTCGCGTTCGTGGTCGTCGAGCGCCGCTCGGCCGCACCGGTCTTCAACCTGGAACTGCTGCGCCGTCCGACCTTCCTCGCGGTGATGTCGCAGCCGTTCACCATCGTCTTCGGCTTCGTGATCCTGGTCGTCTACCTGCCCGCGTACTTCCAGGGCGCCGACGGATACTCCGCGAGCGCGGCCGGCCTGATGCTGCTGCCGCTCATGGTGCCGGTGTTCGTGTTGCCGATGCTCATCGGTCAGTTCGCCGGCGGGGTCCCGCCCCGGGTGGTGCTGACGATCAGCTCACTGCTGATCGCAGCGGGGTCGGTGTGGCTGGTCACCCTGGAACCCGGGCAGGGCTGGGCTCAGGTCATCGGCCCGCTGCTGACCTTCGGGCTGGGCGTCGGCTCCGCGTTCGGGGTGATGGACAACGCGGCGGTCAGCTCCGTGCCGGTGGAGGACGCCGGGATGGCCGCGGGCATGTTCAACACCACCCGCATCACCGGGGAGTCCATCGCCACGGCCGGCGCCGCCGCGCTGCTCGGCGGGGTCACCCTGGCGCACCTCACCGGCGACCGGCTCGGGCTGTCCAACGAGCAGGCGCGAACGGTGGCCATCCAGTCGACCCAGGGCCGGGCCGGCGACGCCATCTCCGGGCTGCCGACCGGGTTGCGGGAGACCGTTCTCACCACCGCGCAGCAGGGCCTCACCACGGCGATGCACATCCTGATGCTGGTCGTGGCGGCACTGTCCCTGGTCGGCGCGGTGATCACGTTCCTGGGCATCCGGGACCGGGAACTCGGCCAGAACTGAGCAGCCGAGCACCGTCCGCTGGGCGGGTGGCGTGACCGCCCGCCCAGCTGTGCTCGCCAGGGGCAGTACATCCATCGCACAGCCGGAGGGAATTCAGGTGTCGGGTCCGCTGCGAGCGGCGTTCTTCGACGTCGACGAAACGATCATCACCGTCAAGAGCATGTTCCGGTTTCTCGAGTTCTATCTTCGGGCCACCGGCCGCCCCGGCGGGGAGTACGAACGGTTCGCCGACCAGCTGCGGCAGCTGGCGGCGACGGGAACCCCACGCGAGGAGACCAACCGCAGCTACTACCGGGCCTACGCGGGCGAACCGGTCGAGCTGGTGCGGCGCCTGGGCGAGGAATGGTTCCGCACCGAGCTGGCGGGCGGCGCCTTTCTGCGTACCGAGGTGGTCGACGTCCTGCGCCGACACCAGCGGGCGGGACACGTCATCGTGCTCGTCTCCGGATCCTTTCCGGCCTGCCTCGATCCGATCGCACGGCATCTCGACGTCTCGCGGGTCGAGTGCACCCGTCCGCGCGTGTCGGCCGGCCGATACACCGGCGCGGTGGACGTTCCGGTGATCGGCGCGGCCAAGGCCGAGGCGGTGCGCCGCGTGACGGCCGAGATCGGAGCGCGGTCGCAGGACTGCGTCGCCTATGCCGATCATGTCTCCGACGCGGCGATGCTGGCGGCGGTGGGCGAGGCGGTCGTCGTGGGCGACGACCCGCAGCTGCTCGCCGCTGCCGCCGTCCACGGCTGGCGTCGGCTGGACACCCAACCGGCGGCCAGTCACTGAGGCATCGCCGCCGCGTCATCGATCGGGGTCACTCCCCGACACGGCCACCACGCCGTGCGGACCAGTCTCGCCGGTGGTAATAGTTACCCGGGAATTCGGTAAGCAAAGGAACGCACTCAGTAACGACGAGTCTTTGGGGGGTAGGATGGACATCCGGATCCTCGGACCGCTGGTCGCACAATTCGGGACACAATGTTCCGTCGTGCCAAGCGGTCAGCAGGCCAAGCAGGTTCTTGCCGTGCTGCTGCTACGGGCCACCGAACCGGTGTCCGTATCGACCCTTACCAGCGAGATCTGGGGCGACCAGTTACCGCTCAGCGCCACGACGACGATCCAGACATACGTGTTGAACATCCGCAAGGCCATCGCGGCGGCGATCGGCACCTCGTCTCGCGAGGTCGCTCGCACGATCCTGTGCACCGAACGTGGCGGATACCGCTTCCAGGCCGCTGCGGAGTGCTTCGATCTCGCCCACTTCCAGCGGCTGGCCAGAAGCGGTAGTCGAGCCCTGGCCGCCGGGGATCCCGGCGTCTGCAGCACGCTGCTCGCCCAAGCGCTGCAACTGTGGCGGGGCCCGGTGCTGGCCGATGTCGTCGCCGGCGAGGTGATCGCCGCGCACATCGAGGAACTCAACATGACGCGCCTCGCCACCATCGAACAGCGCATCACCGCGGACCTGCTGCTGGGCCGTCACTACGAGGTGCTGGGCGAACTGGCCGCACTGACCGCCCAGCACCCGTTCAACGAGTCCCTGCACGCTCAGTACATGCTGGCCCTGCACCACACCGGGCGCCGGGCGCAGGCGCTGGCGGTGTATCAGCGCCTGCGCGACACCCTGGACCAGGAGCTGGGCCTGGAGCCCATGCCCGGGCTGCGGGAGATCCACCGGCTCGTCCTGCGGGCCGAGGACCTGAACCAGCGCACCGAGGGACTCGTGTCCAGTCTTCGGGCCCTGGGCGCCCCGCTCTCGGCCGCCGCGTGACATCCGGGGGGCGCCGTCCCTGATCGGTACGGCCGGGTACGCGCCCCCCGGTACCGATCACGGACGGTGTCCCACCGAGGTGGACGAGGACGGCTCGGCCTTGGCCAGCACCGCCAACAGATCCAGCGCGGCCTGGCTCGGGCTGCCCGCCTCCGCGGTGTACGTGACGAGAACCTGGTCGTCGCCGTCGTGCAGCCGCAGTGCCTCGTAATCCAGGCACAACGGGCCGACCTCGGGGTGGTTGAGGTTCTTGCGGCCGTGCCCCTTCTCCCGCACGTCGTGCTGCGACCACCACTGCCGGAACTCCACGCTCTTGGCGCTCAGTTCCGTGACGAGCGCGGCGATGCCCGCGTCCCCGGGATGTCGGGCGCTCGACGCGCGGAGGTGGGCGATGCTCTCCCGGGCCACCTTCGTCCAGTCCATGTACAACGCCCGGCTGTGCGCGTCCATGAACAGCAACCACAGCATGTTGCGCCGCGACACCGGGAACCGCTCGAAATCCCCGAGCAGGATCGCGGCCATCGGGTTCCACGCCAGCACATCCATCCGGCGGCCCAGCACGAACGCCGGTGTGGGGCCGAGCATCTGCAACAACCGCAGCACGCCGGGCCGGGCCCGCTCCGCGCCGCGCCGCGCCGGCGTCTGATCCTGCGAAACCAGCGCGGTCAGGTGGCGACGCTCGTCCTCATCCAGTTGGAGGGCCCGGGCCAGGGCGTCGATCACCGCCGGAGAGGGTTGCACGTTGCGACCCTGCTCCAGCCGGACGTAGTAATCCACGCTCACGCCCGCCAGCTGGGCCACCTCCTCGCGCCGCAGCCCGGGAGTGCGGCGACGACCGGGCGTGGCGGGCAGACCCGCCTGTTCTGGCTGCAAGCGGGCGCGACGGGACTTGAGAAAGTCTGAAAACTCCGCTCGACGATCCATGCTCCCATTGTCGCGATCCCGGCGGTCCCGTTGCCAGGTACTAGTAGTCCTACCTGCGGATTGATGAAACTTTCAGGGCAGGCACGCCCGAGCGGCGCCCGGACCGGAAGCGGCACGTTCGGCCAACGACTAGGCTCACCGTCGCCAACTGCCTATACGACCTCCGGGGGGATCCTTGACCAGCCAGCCCGGCCCCGGGCCGCACCCGGCACCGTCGGCCAGTCAACTGACCAGCCCACTGCGTGAACTCGCCGCCCTCGTGCTGGTGGGCGCGAACGCCGTGCTGCTCTTCGTCGCCCTGCTCGACCTGCTCATCCCGGCCGACAACGGCCCCCGGTACGTCAGCCGGGCGGCCAGCGGATTCTTCGACTTCGTCGGCATCACCGCGATCGTGTTGCCGCTGCTCGCGGTGCTGCTCGCCACCCACCTGACCCCGCCGGTGGGTCGGGCGAAGCTGATCACGCAGGCCGCCGTGGTCGAGTACGCCTGCTCCGCCTTCTTCGGAGTGGTCGCCTTCCTCAGTTGGCTGATCGGCAGCCTGGCCGACGGTGTGTTCCGGGGGGTCTTCACCGGGTTCCTGACCCGGATCGCCTTCCTGGCGATCTTCGCGGTGGCCGCGTTCGCCGTGTACCGGGTCTGGCGGGCCCACTACTACACCCCGCGCCCCAGGCGGGAGCCCGGCGTCTACGGTCGCCCGCAGCCGTCCCCGTACGGTCCGGGTTACCCCCAGCCGGGCCACCCCGGAGCCGGGTACCCGCAGTCCGGGGCGCCGGCGCCCGGCTACCCGCAGCCCGGTTACCCCCAGTCCGGCGCGCCCGCGGCCGGTCAGCCCGCGGCTGGTTGGCCGCAGCAGGGCTGGTCCCAGGCGGGCTCGCCGGCACCCGGACAGCCCGGCACGTTCCCCGGCGCCCCGACCTCCGCCCCGTCCACGGTGTCCGCCGGCAGCACACCGGGGCCGGCTTCCGCGCCACCGGCTCAGTGGGTACCCACCATCCACTCCGAGGCACCGGTCGGCGACGCCGTTGACGGCTCGGTGGCGGAGCACACCCAGGTGCTCCCTCGGTCAGCCGGGACGGACTCCGGCGCGGCCAGCGAGACCACCGGATCGACCGAGCCGGGACCCGCTGGCTCGACCGCACCGGCTGGCCCGGCGGCATCTACCGAGCCGGCGGCATCCGCCGAGCCGGCGGCGGCCGGGACCGGAACGGCCGGCCCGGAGGCGACGTCCGAGGACGCCGACCGGACGGCTGTGGTTTCCCGGCCCGCGGACGAGGACCCGAGCGGGTCGGCGGATGAGACGACCGTGCTCTCCCGCCCGGCGGACGCCCCGACTGGCGCGGACGCCCCGGCCGCGACCGATGCGGAACGCACGATGGTGATCCCTCGACCGGCCGGACCGACCGGAAGCGAGGCCGAACCGACGCAGATGATCATCCCTTCGGATCGCGGCGTCGAACGGCCGGGATCGGGCCGCAACGGCTGATCCGGGGACGGCGAGCACCCCTGGTGGTGCCGGTGGCGAAGTCACCCGCCATTTGTGCGGGTGGCTTCGCCACCGGAGAACTCAAGCCGGTTTGATCGACCAGATCCCATCGGCCGTTACCTGCACCAGCGCCGGGGCCGGCAACGGGCGGGTCCCCGAGTAGCCGCCGATTTCGTTGACCAGCAGCCCACCCTCGCCGGTCTCCAGGTTGTACGCGTGGATTGCGAAGTTTCCCTGACCCTTTGAGTGGGTGATATGAACCGTGTCGGCGGTCCCGCCGAGCACGACCACGTCATCGCCCCGGCCGCTGGCCCTGCCGGTCATAGCCTTCGTGGCGAGCTGATCTATGGTGCCTACCGTCAACGTCCACTTCCCGCTGGCCTCGATCTCGAACTGCGTGGTCAACGAGTCGTCATCCAGATTGATCCACCGCTTACCGGTGTACGCGCCGATTTCATTGACTAGCAGCGATTCCGGTCCGTCGGACTTTAAAACCGTGTTGCCGGTGCAGCGCGGGCAGGAGAACTTGACGATCCGCAGGTCGCTGAGTTCACCGACCTTTACCACGTCGTCGCCGTGCCCGTGATACACCTTTGGTTTGGGAGCGGGCGGCGGGGCGGCGCTGGACGGCGCCGGGTCCGGCTCGGTGGCCTCGGCCTCGCTGGTGGCCGGCGCCGGGTCGCTGCTGGCGGGCGCGGAAGTCGCGCTACCACCTGCGGGTGTCGCACCGCTGGTTGCGGAGGAAACACCGCTGACGCTGGTCTTTTTGGTCGGAGCGTTGTCGAACATCGCCCCGACCGCGCCGATACCGCAGCACAGTAGAACGACCGCGCCGACTCCACCGGCGATCCACGGCAGCGCCTTCCGCTTGCGCGGTGGGGCTACCAGAACTGGTCCAGCGGGCGGCGCGATGGGCGATTGGATTACACCGGGCTGATCCGGCTGTACAGGCGGCGGCTGATGCGGGTCGGTCATTACCTACTCCAAATCTGGCGTTCGACCCGTCGATGGTGAGTGGAGACAACGCTGGAGATGGCCGCTGCGTCGGGTTGGTGACCGTGGGTGTGTCCTCTCGGACCTCGCTAGTCGGCGATTCCACCGTTTCGTCAGCCGGCCGTCCATTTCGATTCCGCCACAGGTTGCTTCCAGGGCGGGAATCGGGGGGAACGGTGTCACCTGTTGGGTGAGCCTTTACTCTCGGGCGACCTGGCGCCTGATCTCCTTGACGCTGACCACCGCCCGTCCGGGCCGACGGTTCGATCCGCCGCTCAACCATGCCGAGCTGGCCTTCTACGACGCCGTCGCGTAGAACGGTCTGGCCGCTGCGGTGATGGGCACCGACACGCTGGCCGTGGCGACGGGCCGGGTGACCAGACCGTCCGGCCGACGAGAAGTCCCAGGACCTAGGCTCGACGGATGGCCCATGCAACAGAGCCGGCACCGACCCCGGCAAGCCTGCGTCGCGCGTTACGCCGGGCCGCCGAAGGGCTGGCGCTCGCGCCGGATGAGGCCGCCACGCTGCTCTCGGCCCGGGGGGAGGACCTGACCGAGCTGCTCGCGGTCGCCGGCGGGATCCGGGACGCCGGGTTGCGGGACACGGGCCGGCCGGGCGTCATCACGTACTCCCGGAAGGTTTTCGTGCCGTTGACCCGGCTGTGCCGGGACCGCTGTCACTACTGCACCTTCGCCACCGTGCCGCACCGGTTGCCCGCCCCCTACCTGGACCGGGACGAGGTGCTGGCCATCGCCCGCGCCGGTGCCGCCCAGGGCTGCAAGGAGGCGCTCTTCACGCTCGGCGACCGGCCCGAGCAACGCTGGCCGGCGGCCCGGCGCTGGCTGGACGAGCGGGGCTACGACTCCACCCTCGACTACCTGCGGGCCTGTGCCATCGCGGTGTTGGAGGAGACCGGCCTGCTGCCGCACCTGAACCCGGGCGTGCTGTCCTGGGACGAGCTGCACCGGCTGAAACCCGTCGCGCCCAGCATGGGGATGATGCTGGAGACAACCGCGACCCGGTTGTGGTCCGAGCCCGGTGGTCCGCATTACGGGTCGCCGGACAAGGAACCGGCCGTCCGGCTGCGGGTGCTGGCCGACGCCGGCCGGGTGGGCGTGCCGTTCACCACCGGCCTGCTGATCGGCATCGGCGAGAACCACGCCGAGCGGGTCGACACGATCTTCGCGATCCGCCGGGCGCAGCGGGAGTTCGGGCACGTGCAGGAGACCATCGTGCAGAACTTCCGGGCCAAGCCGGACACCGCCATGCGTGGCATGCCCGACGCCGAGCTGCACGACCTGGCCGCCACGGTCGCGGTGGCCCGGATCCTGCTCGGCCCCCGGGCCCGGTTGCAGGCGCCGCCGAACCTCATCGACGACGAGTACGACCTGCTGCTGCGGGCCGGCATCGACGACTGGGGTGGTGTCTCGCCGGTCACCCCCGACCACGTCAACCCGGAGCGGCCGTGGCCGCAGATCGACCGGCTGGCCGCCCGGACGGCCGCCGCCGGATTCACCCTGCGGGAGCGCCTGACCATCTACCCCGAGTATGTGCGCCGCGCCGAGGGCTGGCTGGATCCCCGGGTGGAGCCGCACGTGCGGGCCCTGGCCGACCCGGTGACCGGGCTCGCGGTCGAGGGGGCCGGACCGGTCGGGCGGCCGTGGCAGGAGCCCGACGAGGGGGTCCGGCCCGCCGGCCGGACCGACCTCCACGCCACGATCGACACCGCCGGGCGGTCGGGGGACCGGCGCGGGGACTTCGACAGCGTGTACGGGGACTGGGCCGAGGTGGCCACCCGGGTGGCCGGCCCGGCGACCGGTGGCGGCGGTGGTGACCCGGAGCTGCGGGCCGGGCTGCGGCTGGCGGCGGACGATCCGGCCGCGCTGCTGGAGCCCCGGCACCAGGCGGCGGCCCTGGCCCTGTTCGGCGCGGACGGGCCGGCGTTGGACGAGCTGTGCCGGATCGCCGACGAGGTCCGCCGGGACGCGGTCGGCGACGACGTCACCTACGTGGTCAACCGGAACATCAACTTCTCCAACGTCTGCTACGTGGGGTGCCGGTTCTGTGCCTTCGCGCAGCGGGAGCGGGACGCCGACGCGTACCGGCTCTCGGTGGCGCAGGTGGCCGACCGGGCCGAGGAGGCGTGGCGGGCCGGCGCCACCGAGGTGTGCATGCAGGGCGGCATCGATCCCAAGCTGCCGGTCGGGGTGTACGCCGAGCTGGTGCGGGCGATCAAGGAACGGGTGCCCGGCCTGCACGTCCACGCCTTCTCGCCGATGGAGATCGTGACGGCGGCGGCCAAGGCCGGCGTGCCGGTGCGGGAGTGGTTGCTCCAACTCCGGGAGGCCGGACTCGACACGATTCCCGGCACCGCCGCCGAGATCCTCGACGACGACGTGCGGTGGGTGCTCACCAAGGGCAAACTCCCGGCCGCCGCCTGGGTCGAGGTGATCACCACGGCGCACGAGCTGGGCATCCGGTCCAGCTCCACGATGATGTACGGGCACGTGGACCATCCGGGGCAGTGGCTCGGGCACTTCCGGGTGCTGGCCGGGGTGCAGGACCGCACGGGTGGGTTCACCGAGTTCGTCGGGCTGCCGTTCGTCCACACGAACGCCCCGATCTACCTGGCCGGGCTCGCCCGGCCCGGCCCGACCTGGCGGGAGAACCGGGTCGTCCACGCGATGGCCCGGCTGCTGCTGCACGGGCGGATCAGCAACATCCAGTGCTCCTGGGTCAAGCTGGGCGACCAGGGTACGGCGGAGCTGCTGCGCGGCGGCTGCAACGACCTCGGCGGCACCCTGATGGAGGAGACCATCTCCCGGATGGCCGGCTCCGACAACGGCTCGGCCCGTACCGTCGCCCAGTTGGAGGCGATGGCGACGGCGGCGGGCCGGTCCGCCCGACCGCGTACCACGGTCTACGGCCGGGTCTGACCGACCGCCGCCACGCGGGCTGCGGCCGGTCGGCCCGGTAGCTCGCGGTTCACAGCCGGTCGACCCGGTACCTCGCGGCCCACGGCCAGGCCGGGTCGGCCGGTTGATTACTCTCGATAGTCGAGTGTGGACGCTCCGGTACGAATGCTGCCCCGAATTTCGGGATATTCTCGGACAAAAGTGGCCGGAAATTTGAGTTGATCGTTGAGACGGTCGCCGACCGTGAACCCGACGGCGCCCAGATCCGTACCCTTCCGTGCCGGCGTCGGGCAACCGCGGTGCTTCCGTCGGCTGGAGCCCTCATCGCACAGCGGCCAGCCTCGCTGGCCCGCCGGAAAGGTTGTCCATGCGTAGAGTCCAGCGCGGTCGGTCCCGGATGCGGCTGACCCGTCGCCAGATGTTGACGGCGGCGGCGACCGTCGGGGTCGGTGCCGCCGCGACCAGTGTCACCGGCCTGTCGTTCGCCCGCGAGAATTCCGTCTCCGGAGCCGACCAGATCGTCGTCCATCTCCGCGATCCGAAAGCCGGGATCCTGGACGTGTTCGTCGGTACGTCCCGGGTCGAGGTCAGGGACAGGAAACTCGCCAACAGCCTACGCCGCGCCGCGGCTGCGAAGTGAGGTAGTTCAATGTCCTCGCACCGTGAGGCACCGGAGATCGCCAAGGACCCGGTGGCCGACAGCGCCGACCTGTACGCCTTCGTCAGTCCCGACAAGCCGGACACGGTCACCTTGATCGCCAACTATGTGCCGTTGCAGTTGCCCTCGGGCGGTCCGAACTTCTTCGAGTTCGGCGACGACGTGCTCTACGAGATCCATATCGACAACACCGGCGACGGCCGGCCGGACCTCACATATCAGTTCCGGTTCACCACCGAGATCACCAACAACAAGACCTTCCTGTACAACACCGGGCCGATCGAGTCCTTGGACAGCAAGAACTGGAACCGCCGGCAGTTCTACTCGGTCACCCGGGTGGACGGGCACGGCAAGGCCACCACGTTGGCCCACCGGCTGCCCTGCCCGCCGTGCAACATCGGCCCGCTGTCCACTCCGAAGTACTCGCACCTGGCCCAGCAGGCCACGCTGCGGCTGCGCAGCGGTGAGGTGGTCTTCGCGGGGCAACGCGCCGACGGCTTCTTCGTCGACCTCGGTTCGATCTTCGACCTGGGCACCCTGCGGCCGTTCCAACAGTTCCATGTGGCCGGTAAGGCGATCTTCAAGGAGCCCGGCAAGCCGGTCAACGCGCTGGACCGGACGAACGTCCACAGCATCGCGATCCAGGTGCCGCTGAGCCACCTGCGGCGGCCCGGCGCGAAGTACGGCTACCGGGACGCCGGCGCGGTGCTCGGGGTGTGGACCTCGGCGAGTCGGCAGGAGATGCGCCGGCGCGGTAACGGGCACGAGGCGGCCGTCGACATCGGTCCGTTCGTCCAGGTCTCCCGGCTGGGTAACCCACTGTTCAACGAGGTCATCGTGCCGATGGCGGAGAAGGACCGGTTCAACGCGCTGCCGCCGGCCGACGACAAGCGGTTCGCCAGGTTCGTCGAGCAGCCGGAACTGGCCGCCTTGCTGCCGGCGCTGTATCCCGGCGTCTTTCCCAACCTGGACGCCCTGAGCAAGTCCGGCAAGCCCCGCGCCGACCTGGCGGCCATCCTGCTGACCGGTATCCCCGAGGGGCTGATCGACGGTTTCCAGAACAACACCGGCACGGTGCAGGCCGACATGTTGCGGCTGAACACCGCCATCCGGCCGTCGGCGAAACCCGACCCGTTCGGCGTGCTGGCCGGGGACCTGGCCGGTTTCCCGAACGGGCGGCGGGTCACCGACGACGTGGTCGGCGTCGCGCTGCGGGCGATCGCCGGGGTGACCGTCCCACTCGTGGACAAGAACTTCACCCCGGACAAGGCGGCCGGTCAGCTGACCGACGGGCTCACCGCGGCCAACGTCACGGCGCCGTTCCTGAACCATTTTCCGTACCTGGGAGTGCCGTACGACGGCTTCAACAACCCGCCGGCCGCGAAGAGGTGACCATGCACCACCACGATCTGGGCCCGTCCGGAACCGGCACCGTCGTGCTGGACATCGGCGGCGACACCGGCGCGCTGGTCATCCATACCGGACCGGACCTGCTGGGCGCCGAGATCGAGGTCAGCCCGGTGGACCCGGGGTCGGACGCGCGCCGGACCCACTCGGCGGTCCGGCCCCGGCGGCTGGGGGACGCGGTCCTGCACTGCGCCGTCTACCCCGAACTGGCCGCCGGGACGTACACCGTCTGGGCCACCGGCGACCGGCCGGCCGGCACCGTGACGATCGGCGGCGGCCTGGTCGGCGAGTTCAGCTGGCCCGCCGATGTTCCGTTCCACCGGCCGCCCGGCTGATCGGGCCGGCCCCGACCCGGCCGGCGGGTCCCACCACGCCCGCGCCCCGTCCCAGCAAATTGGACGGGGCGCGGGCGCGTGTGTGCGCCCGCCGCTGTGACGGTAATCGGACACAACTCACGATCCTGGATGGGTGAGCGCTCGTTCGGGGATTTTTTCGGAGCGCACCTCGACACGCCGAGGGCGCCACGCCGTTTTCCGACGACTCGCCGGAGCGGGCGTTACCCGGGCCAGGTCTGAACCGATAGGCCAGTTTGTCGGGACGGCTTCACCGGCCGGCTGCGACGTACCGAGAAGCGGCTCCATCTATCAGGCTCCGCTTGACGACGCACGCATTACACGCGTGTAATTCCGGAGGGGTCGTTCGTACGGAGCGCATTAAATCGCCACCGGACGGACAAAAACACGCCTTCCGCGTGGGGGGTTGCAGCGGCCTGCTGCCGTTGCGCGAAAAGGAGGCAGTTGCATGGACGGCCGACTCGAGGTGGCCGACCTGCTCGGGAACGCACCGGAGTGGCAGGAGCGGGCGCTGTGCTCGCAGACCGATCCGGAGGCGTTCTTCCCCGAGAAGGGCGGCTCGACCCGCGAGGCGAAGCGGATCTGTTCCCGCTGTGAGGTCAAGACCGAGTGCCTGGAGTACGCGCTCGGTCACGACGAACGGTTTGGCATCTGGGGTGGTCTGTCCGAACGTGAACGGCGCAAGCTGAAGCGGCGGGTCGCCTGAGGCGAGGTCCGGTGCCGGGGCGGTGGGGGCCGTCCCGGTTCAGGCCAGGTCGTCCGGGTCCACCCCGAGCAGATTCGCGACCTGCTCGATGATCACGTCGTGGACGAGGTCGGCCAGGTCCTCGTTGTCCATCGCCCGGAACTCCAGCGGCCGGCGGTAGAGCACGATCCGGGGCGGCATCTCCTGACGTCCCGGACGTCCGGGGAGCAATCGGGCCAGCGGCACCTCGCCGTCCTCCAACACGTCCGAGTCGTAGACGTTCAGCTCGGGCGGTACGTCCTCGACGGCGAACTCGACCCCGCTGAGTTCCCTGGCGAACCGCCGTTCCAGGGTCTCGACCGTGTCGAGGACAAGATCATCGAAGATCTCGGCCTTGGTCCGCGCCAGCGGCACGGTCGCGGGCACGAGGCGTCCGCGCAGACCTCTCCCGCGCCGATCCCGCTTCGGCCGTCGATCGGTTGCCGGTCGACGGTGGTCCGGACTGGTCACCTGCCACCCCCCATGGAGCCGTACCGCTGGGAAAAGCGTAGTCCCGGCCCGCTGGTCAGCCCTCGGGGCGTGCCGTGCGGTGGGCCGAGACGCCCGCGGAGTGGCGCTCCGCGCGTAATCGGGCACCACGCCCGGCGGGTCGGGCCGGTCCGGCGCCGCGCCGGCCGGGACCTCGGCATGCGGGCCCGGTGGGGTGTCCCAGCGGTGCGCCTCGCCCGAACTGTGATCTCCGTGGTCGGCGTGTCGGACCCGCATCCGATGCGCCGGAGCCGGTAATGGAGATACCGTGCCGCCGTGAGGTCATCACGGCGTTGCTCCCGCAACGGCTGCCCCCGACAGGCCGTCGCCACGTTGACCTATGTCTACACCGAGTCGACCGCGGTGGTGGGCCCGCTGGCCGCGTTCGCCGAGCCGCACACGTACGACCTCTGCGAGCAGCACGCCCGGAGCCTGACCGCGCCGCGTGGCTGGGAGGTCGTCCGGCACGAGGGCGAGTTCGAGCCGCCGCCGCCCACCACCGACGACCTGGTCGCGCTGGCCGAGGCGGTACGCGAGGCGGCCCGCCCGGTGCAGCCGCGGCCCGACGAGATCAATCCGGATCTCGCCGGGGACCAGCAGACCGGCCGGCGGGGGCACCTGCGGGTCATCCCACCCCACCACTGAGTCCGGTACGGCGAGACGAGGTCGTCATGCGGTTGGTCAGGGTCGACGACGGCGCCGAGCTGGAAGTGCTCTACAAGACGCTGCTCGAACCCACGTTTCCGCCCGACGAACTGGTCTCGCTCGACTCGCTGCGGCAGGGCGTCCGGGACGGCGACCAGGAGGCGTGGGCGGCGCTCGACGACACCGACCGGCTGCTCGGCGCGGCGGTCGGGGAGTGGTCCCCGTCGTGCCGGGTGATGCTGCTGAGCTACCTGGCGGTGGCGGCGGACGGCCGGGGCGGCGGTACCGGCGGATATCTGTACGACGAGGTCGTCTCCGGATGGGCGCGGCGGTACCACCCGTGCGTCGTGCTCGCCGAGGTGGAACGGCCCGATCGGCACACGGGTAGCACCGAGACCGGTGACCCGGCCGCCCGACTGCGGTTCTACGGCCGGCGCGGCGCGCGGATCCTCGACCTGCCGTACTTCCAGCCCGCCCTCGGTGGTGGCGGCCGGGTCTACGGGATGCTGCTGATGACTCTGCACACCGCGCCCGACCTGGCCGGTCCGGACGGTCCCGACACCGTCGCGGCGGAGCCGTTGCGGGACTTCCTGATCGACTACCTGGCCGGTGCCGAGGGCGGGATCCCGGTCGATCCGGCCGCCACCGCGCTGCTGGCCGCGGTGGACCGACCGGGCGGGGTGCTGGCCCGGCCGGTGACCGATCTCGCCCAGGTGCCCTGCGCCGACGGCCCGCCACCGGACTGACACCGTCGCGTTGTCCGGGACCCCGCCCTGCCCGGCGCCGCCTGCCGACGGTCCCGCCGGACCGCTCGCCCCGGCCACACCGAGCCGGAGAGTTACGCTGTCCGCCGAAATCAGGCGACCGTGAGGTGTGGATCATGATGCGACGACCCGACGTCGGCCGGCTGGCCGGAGCCGCCGCGCTGCTCGTGGCCGTCGTGGGCGCGACGGCGGCACCGGCGTTCGCCGCCGACCGGGACCGGGTGGCGGTCCACGGTCCCAGCAGCTTCACCGCCGGCGGGTCGCCCGGCGCGGTCACCGTCGGCGCGGCGAAGCGCAGCCGGGAGTGCGTGGTCGTCCGGAGCCAGTTGACGATCCGGCTGACCGGCCTGACGGCCGAACAGGTGCGGGCCGAGGTGGCCGTCGACGGTCGCTGGCGGGCCATCGGGGTGAGCGGCGGCGCTGGCGAGGTCACCACCCCGCCCGTCGCGCCGGCCAATCCCGTGCTCTGCGCCAAGAAAAGCGTCGCGGTCCGGTACCGGATCACCTTCCTGACCGGTACACCCTCGGGCACGGCGGCCCTGATCGGGCAGTACACCACCGCCGCCGGCGGGGTGCTGGGCCGGTCGGCCCACAACAGCCGCGTCGTCGGTACGGTCCGGAGCAGCCCGACGCCGTCCACCCGACCGTCCCCGACGCCGCCGGGCGAGCCCACCGCCGCACCCACCGACGAGCCGGTGGTGGGCGCGGTACCGGCGGCCACGACGGGCGGGGTCGCCGAGCCGGCCGGCGACTCCGGCGGGCTCGGCCTCGGCAGCCTGGTGATGGTGCTCGGCGTCGGCATGGTGGGCGTGGGCGTCGCGCTGCTGGTGGTGCTGCTGCGCCGCCGCCGCGACGAGCCGGACCCGGCTGCTGCCCTGCCGTTCCTCGGCGGCACGCCACGAACGAGCGAGTACCGGTCCACCGAGTACCGGTCCAGCGCCTATCCGGGCGGGTCCCGGCCGGGTGCGGACGGACCCCGCCCCGGGCCGGTCGGCGGTTTTCCGGGCGCGGACCGGACGGCTGTGTATCCGGCGGTGGACCCGACCGCCGGTCGGCCGGGCGGGGACGGTCCCCGCCCCGGGCCGGGTGTCGGTTTTCCGGGCGCGGACCGGACCGCTCTCTATCCGGAAGTTGACCGGACCGCCGGTCGGCCGGGCGCCGAGGGGCCCCGGTCGGGGCCGGGTGTCGGCTATCCGGGTGTGGACCGGACGGCTGTCTATCCCGAGATCGACCGGACCGTCGGTCGGCCCGGGGCGGACCAGGCCGCCGAGCCGCCGCCGGTGGGCCCGGTGCCGCCCCGGCCCGGCGACGATCCCCGGGCGATCATGCCGCGCCAACCCGACCGGTAGCCGGCGGTTGCCGGCGGCCGGCGGGACTCGCTCCGATACGCTCCGGTTGACCATCCCGGCCGAACAGGAGCGAAACCGTTGTCTGACCTGTCCCAGATCGTCAAGGCGTACGACGTCCGTGGCACCGTCCCGGAGCAGTGGGACGAGCGGGCGGCGGGGGCACTCGGTACAGCCTTCGCCCAGCTGCTCGCCGGCGACGCGGAGGCACCGGAGACCGTCGTCATCGCGCACGACATGCGGGACTCCTCCCCGGGCCTGGCCGCGGCCTTCGCCGCTGGCGCGCGGGCCGAGGGGATGTCGGTGATCTTCACCGGGTTGGGCTCGACCGACATGCTCTACTTCGCCTCCGGCACGCTCAACCTGCCCGGCGCGATGTTCACGGCCAGCCACAACCCGGCCCGGTACAACGGGATCAAGATGTGTCGGGCCGGTGCCCGGCCGATCGGGCAGGCCAGCGGCCTCGCGGAGATCCGAGACCGGGCCCAGGCGCTGCTGGACAAGGCCGAGCCCGGCGTCGCCGCGGAGCCGGTGGCCGGGTCGGAACGCCGGGATCTGCTTCCCGAGTACGCGGCGCACCTGCGCGGCCTGGTCGACCTGTCCGGGATCCGGCCGTTGAAGGTGGTGGTGGACGCCGGTAACGGGATGGGCGGCTACACGGTGCCGGCCGTGCTCGGCGACGCGGCGCTGCCGGCGCTGCCGCTGACCATCGTCCCGCTCTACTTCGAGTTGGACGGATCGTTCCCCAACCACGAGGCGAACCCGCTGGACCCGGCCAACCTGGTCGACCTGCAGGCCGCGGTCCGGGAGCACGGCGCCGACCTGGGGTTGGCCTTCGACGGCGACGCCGACCGCTGCTTCGTGGTCGACGAGCGCGGCGAGCCGGTGTCGCCGTCCGCGGTCACCGCGCTGGTGGCCATCCGCGAGCTGGCGAAGCACCCCGGCGGCACGGTCATCCACAATCTGATCACCTCCAGCGCCGTACCGGAGATCGTCCGGGAGGCCGGCGGGGAGCCGCTGCGCAGCCGCGTCGGGCACTCGTTCATCAAAGCGGACATGGCCCGGACCAACGCGATCTTCGGCGGCGAGCACTCGGCGCACTACTACTTCCGCGACTTCTGGTTCGCCGACACCGGCATGCTGGCCGCCATGCACGTGCTCGCCGCGCTCGGCGGGCAGGACCGTCCGCTGTCCGAGCTGGCCGGGAAGTTCGAGCGGTACGTCGCGTCGGGCGAGATCAACTCGACGGTCGACGACCAGGCGGCCCGGACGGCGCAGGTGCGGGCCGCGTACCCGGACGCCGAGGTCGACGAGCTGGACGGGTTGACCCTGCGGTTCGCCGACGGCGCCTGGATCAACCTGCGGCCGTCCAACACCGAGCCGCTGCTGAGGCTCAACGTCGAGGCGCCCACCACCGAGCGCATGGAGACGATCCGCGATCAGGTACTGGCCCTGGTCCGCGGCTGACCGGCCACCGCGCCGCAGATCCGTGCCGCTGGCCGGTCGACCCCGGCCGGCCAGCGCGCCCCGCCCTCGGCTGACCGCGTCCGCGCACCTGTCCTGGCCCCCCTTGCCCGGGGGCCGGGCCGATCGGGGCCGGCGCGATTAGGATCCTCTGCGCCGGGGGACACTGCCGACCGTCCGCCGCCCAGACGTGGAAGGAGCCGAAAGTGGCCCTTGATCCGCAGTTGTTGGAGATTCTCGCCTGCCCGGACACGCACCACGCCCCATTGGACTACGATCCGGCCGCCCAGACGCTCACCTGCACGGAGTGCGGGCGCGTCTTCGAGATCCGTGACGACGTCCCGGTCCTGCTGCTGGACGAGGCCCGTGGTGGGCCCGGGGCCGGCGACGCGACGGGGACGGACCGGTAGATGTCAACCGCGGTTGGAGGGCAAGCCTGATGGACGGCACCGCCGGGGTGAGCGGGCAGCGGACCGCCGACGAGGCACTGCTGGACGCGGCTGAGGCGCTGGGCGAGTTCGACCCGGGTGGCATGCTGCGCTTCACCGCCTCGGCGGGCGCGCAGGTGCGCGAGTCGGCGGCGTTGGCGGCCGAGGCCAATCTCGCGGGCCTCGCCGATGAGGGCCGCCCGCGGGCGGTCGTGATCGCCGGGGTGGGCACCGCCGGTCGTACCGGTGACGTGCTGGCCACGGTGGCCGGGCCGCGTTGCCCGGTGCCGGTGATCCCGCACCGCAGCGCCGGGGTGCCCGGTTGGGTCGGCGCGGCGGACGTGGTCATCGCGGTGAGCGCCTCCGGCCGCAGCCCCGAGGCGCTCGGCGCGGCGGACGCCGCGGCCCGCCGGGGTGCCCGGCTGGTCGCGGTGGGCGCGCCCGAGTCCGAGTTGCAGTCGGTGGCCGACCGGGCGCGTGCGCCGTTCATCCCGGTGCCGCGCCGGGCCCCGGCCCGGGCGAGCCTCTGGGCGCTGACCGTGCCGGTGCTGCTGGCCGCCCGCGCCCTCGGGCTGGTCAAGGTGAACGAGGCGGATCTCGCCGAGACCGCGGCCCGGCTGGACGCCGACGCGGACCGCTGCCGGCCGACCGCGGAGTCGTTCGTCAATCCCGCCAAGTCCCTGGCGCTGGGGCTGGCCGGGTCGATCCCGATCGTCTGGGGCTCCTCGCCGCTGGCAACCGTGGCCGCCCGGCGGTTCGGGGACACGCTGTCCGCGAACGCCCGCTACCCGGTGGTGGCCGGGGCGCTGGGCGAGGCCGGGCGGGGCCGGGTGGGCCTGCTCGACGGGGTCTTCGGCGGGCTGGGTGAGGCGTCCCGGGACATCTTCGCCGACCCGGGCGAGGAGGAGACCGGCACCCGGCTGCGGGTCGTGCTGCTGCGGGACGGCGGCCTGAACGCCGAGGACGACACGGACGAGCCGCTGGCGGTGGAGGAACGGCGAGCCGACGCCGTGCAGACCCTGGCCGAGCGGCGTGGCGTGCGGTGTGACGTCGTCACCGCCGAGGGCGGTTCCGCACTGGAACGGTTGGCGTCGCTGATCGCGGTGCCCGACTTCGCGTCGGTCTACCTCGCGTTGGCGCACCACCTGGACCCGATGGCGGTGCCCGCCATCACGGAGATGAAGGAGCTGTCGAACCAGTGACCCCGCCGAATCCTCCGGGAACGCGTCCATGAGTGCCGAGGGCGGTACGCGGGCCATCATCGCCGCGCTCGCCGCGAATCTGGGCATCGCGCTGACGAAACTCGTCGCCTGGATGTTGACCGGCTCGTCGTCGATGCTGGCGGAGTCGCTGCACTCGATCGCCGACTCGGGAAACCAGGCGCTGCTGCTGATCGGTGGTCGCCGGTCCCGCCGGGCCGCGACCCCGGAACACCCGTTCGGGTACGGGCGGGAGCGCTACATCTACGCGTTCATCGTGTCGATCATCCTGTTCAGCCTGGGCGGGCTGTTCGCGCTCTACGAGGCGTGGCACAAGTTCTCCCATCCGGAGCCCATCGAGAGCTGGAAGTGGGTACCGGTGGTCGTGCTGGTGGCGGCGATCGCCATGGAGGGCTACTCGTTCCGGACGGCGATCAAGGAGTCCAACCAGATCCGTGGCCGGACCCCGTGGGTGCGGTTCATCCGCCGGGCCAAGGCGCCGGAACTGCCGGTGGTGCTGCTGGAGGATTTCGGCGCGCTCGTCGGCCTGGCATTCGCGCTGTTCGGTGTGGGCATGACGCTGGCCACCCACAACGGCCGGTGGGACGCGCTGGGAACCGCGATGATCGGCATCCTGCTGGTGGCCATCGCGGTTACCCTCGCGGTGGAGACCAAGAGCCTGTTGCTCGGTGAGGCGGCGTCGGCCAAGGACATCGCGCGGATCGAGGCGGCGATCGTGGCCGGTCCGGAGATCGAACGGATCATTCACATGAAGACGCTGCACCTCGGCCCGGAGGAGCTGCTGGTGGCCGCGAAGATCGCCGTCCAGCCGTGCGAGCTGGCCGGCGACGTGGCCCGGGGGATCGACGCCGTCGAGGCGCGGATCCGCGAGGCCGTACCCATCGCCCGGGTCATCTACCTGGAGCCGGACATCTACAGCGCGGCGGCGGAGCCGCCCCGGCGGGACATCGCCGACGGCACCGGCGGCCGGGAGGGTACGGCGGAGCGGCGGGACGTGGCCGACGGCACCGGTGGCCCGGCGGACGCGGCTGACCGGACCGCGTCGGCGGACCTGCCCCGGACCTGACAGTGGAGACGCTGCACGGTCGGATCCGAGGCTACGCCTGGGGTTCCCGGTCTGCGCTCGCCGAGTTGCAGGGCCGCCCGGTGCCGAGCGAGGGGCCCGAGGCGGAGCTGTGGCTGGGCGCCCATCCGGGCGCCCCGGCCGTGGTGACCGGTGCCGACGGTTCGACCAGCAGCCTGCTCGACCTGATCTCCGCCGAGCCGCGACGATGGCTCGGCGATCCCGTCACCGAACGGTTCGGCCCCCGGCTGCCGTTCCTGCTGAAGGTGCTCGCGGCCGAGGCGCCGCTGTCGTTGCAGGCCCATCCGGACTCCGCGCAGGCCCGAGCCGGGTTCGCGGCGGAGGAGGCGGCCGGCACCGCCGCGCCCGATGAGGCGGCTCGCGCCGCCGCACCCGATGAGGCGGCTCGGGCCGCTGCGCGCAACTACGTCGACCCGTACCACAAGCCGGAGTTGCTGGTGGCAGTGACGCCGTTCGAGGCGTTGTGCGGGTTCCAGGAACCGGCGCGGGCGGCGAAGGTGTTCGAGTCGTTCCGGCACCCCGGACTGGCCGAGGTGACCGCGGCACTGTCGGCGGGGGTGGACGGGCTGCCCGTGGCGGTGCGTACCCTGCTGGCCTGGCCGGTCGAGGACCGGGCCGGGCTGGTCGCGGCGGTGCTCGACGCGGCGGTGCCGGCGGAGTTCGCCGGGGTGGCGGAGCTGGCCCGGCGGCTGGCCGAACGTCACCCGGCCGATCCGGGTGTGCTGGTGGCGCTGCTGCTCAACCACGTCACGCTGGCGCCCGGCGAGGCGATCTGGATGCCAGCGGGAAATCTGCACGCCTACCTGCGGGGTACCGGTGTGGAGATCATGGCGGCCAGCGACAACGTGCTGCGGGGCGGCTTCACGTCCAAGCACGTCGACATCGCCGAGCTGCTGCGGGTGCTGCGGTTCGAGGTGCTCGCCGATCCGGTACTCGCGCCGGTGCCGGTGTCGCCCGGCGTGGTGACCTGGCCGGTGCCGGTCGACGATTTCGCGCTGTACCGGGTGCGGCTCGACGGCGCGGGAGCGGTCCGGCCGCCCGGGACGGGTCCCCGGGTGGTGCTGGCGACGGCGGGCACCATCACCGCCGGTGACGACGACGGAAGCGTGACCGTCGCCCCCGGTACGGCCGCCGTGGGCCGGTCGGGTGCCGGTCCGCTGCTGCTCACCGGCCGTGGCGAGGCGTACGTGGCGACCGTTGGACAGCTGTCGGTTTAGCCGTTCCGCTTGACAGTCCATATACGCGTTGTAACTATAAGAGTGCGCAACGTGAGCTGCCGAGGTGGCTGGCGAGGCGGAGACCAAACCGGGGGGATACGCGGGACGGCTGGGCAGTGGGTGGAGAATCCACCCGCAGCTCGCCGTCCCGCGTGCTGTTTGCGGTAAATCGACCGCGTAAGGTGGAGGACGCGCAACGAGACCCGTTCGACAGGAGCTTCGATGACCAGCACCCTCCCGGCGCCATCCGGCGGCGCGCCGACCAACGCCCGACCCGGCACCCTTGCCGACGGCGACTTCAAGGTGGCGGACCTGTCGCTCGCCGCGTTCGGTCGTAAGGAGATCCAGCTCGCCGAGCACGAGATGCCCGGCCTGATGTCGATCCGCAGGGAGTTCGCGGACCAGCAGCCGCTGCGCGGCGCGCGGATCACCGGCTCGCTGCACATGACCATCCAGACCGCGGTGCTGATCGAGACGCTCGTGGCGCTGGGCGCCCAGGTGCGATGGGCATCCTGCAACATCTTCTCCACTCAGGATCACGCCGCGGCGGCCGTCGTGGTCGGCCCGGAGGGCACCCCCGAGGCGCCGGCCGGTGTTCCGGTGTACGCCTGGAAGGGCGAGTCGCTGCCGGAGTACTGGTGGTGCACCGAGCGGGTGCTGACCTGGCCGGACGGGGACGGCCCCAACATGATCCTGGATGACGGCGGGGACGCCACCCTGCTGGTCCACCGGGGCGCGCAGTTCGAGAAGGCCGGCGCGGTGCCGCCGGTCGAGAGCGCCGACTCCGAGGAGTACGCCGTCATCCTCGAACTGCTGCACCGGTCGATCGCCGAGGACGGCCAGCGGTGGACCCGGATCGCCGCGAGCATCCGCGGGGTCACCGAGGAGACCACCACGGGCGTACACCGGCTGTACGAGATGCAGCGCGACGGCACCCTGCTGTTCCCGGCGATCAACGTCAACGACTCGGTGACGAAGAGCAAGTTCGACAACAAGTACGGTTGCCGCCACTCGCTCATCGACGGCATCAACCGGGCCACCGACGTGCTGATCGGCGGCAAGGTCGCCGTCGTCATGGGCTACGGCGACGTGGGCAAGGGTTGCGCCGAGTCGCTGCGCGGCCAGGGCGCCCGGGTGGTGGTCACCGAGGTCGACCCGATCTGCGCCCTCCAGGCCGCGATGGACGGCTACCAGGTCGCCACCCTGGACGACGTGGTGGACAGCGCCGACATCTTCATCACCGCCACGGGCTGCTTCAACGTGATCACCAACGAGCACATGGCCCGGATGAAGCACCAGGCCATCGTCGGCAACATCGGCCACTTCGACAACGAGATCGACATGGCCGGGCTGGCCAAGCGGTCCGACGTCACCCGGGAGAACGTCAAGCCGCAGGTCGACGTCTGGCGGTTCGACGACGGCCACGCGATCATCGTGCTGTCCGAGGGGCGCCTGCTGAACCTGGGCAACGCCACCGGGCACCCGAGCTTCGTGATGTCGAACTCGTTCGCCAACCAGACGATCGCCCAGATCGAGCTGTTCACCAAGGGCGACCAGTACCCGCTGGGCGTACACGTGCTCCCCAAGCACCTGGACGAGAAGGTGGCCCGGCTGCACCTGGACGCCCTCGGGGCCAGGCTGACCACGCTCACCGAGGAGCAGGCCGGCTACCTGGGCATCCCGGTCGGGGGCCCGTACAAGTCGGACCACTACCGGTACTGACCGTCGAGGGACATGGGCCGGCCGGGCTATCCGGTCGGCCCATTCTCTTTCCGCCGGGCCGGGCGGACCCAGGTCCAGACGCAGTAACCCAGCCAGGCCAGCGAGACGGCGATGGCCAGGGGGCGCAGCCGCAGCGCGCTGAGCAGCAGCACCAGGACCAGGACCGCGAGCCACGGCAGGAAAGCCTTCACGGGGTCCATTCCAGCAGACCGCCGCCCATCCGCACATCCGCTGCCCGACTTGACGTCTCAGGGGGCGGTGCGAGAAGGTAGGCTGCCCTTACTAAGGGGTGCCTTACCTATCAACCGGAGAGCGGATGTTCGCCACCTACCTGATCGGACTGCGCGAGGGCCTGGAAGCCACGCTCGTGGTCAGCATTCTCGTCGCGTTCCTGGTCAAGTCCAAGCGGCGGGAGCGGCTGCCGCAGGTCTGGCTCGGCGTCGGGCTGGCCGTGGCGCTGTCCGTGCTGTTCGGCGCGCTGCTCACCTACACCAGCACGACGCTGTTGCAGACCTCGGCCCAGCGGGAACTCTTCGACGCCGTCACCTCGGTGCTGGCCGTGGTCTTCGTCACCTGGATGATTTTCTGGATGCGTCGGGCGGCCCGGTCCATCGCCGGTGAGCTGCGCGGCAAGCTGACCGACGCGCTCGCCCTCGGCGGCTGGGCCGTGCTCGGGATGGCCTTCCTGGCCGTGGTCCGGGAGGGGTTGGAAACCGCGCTGATCTTCTTCTCCGCCGCCCAGACGGTGGGCGGGGACATCGGCCCGCTGCTCGCCCTGGTCGGTGGCATCCTCACCGCCGTGGTGCTCGGCTTCCTGCTCTACGCCAGTGCGCTGCGGATCAACCTGAGCCGCTTCTTCACCTGGACCGGAGCGCTGCTCATCCTGGTCGCCGCCGGCATCTTCAAGTACGGCGTACACGACTTCCAGGAGGCGGGGGTGCTGCCCGGCCTGCGGAACCTGGCGTACGACGCCTCGTCCTGGCTCGACCCGAGTTCGTGGTACGGCGCCCTGCTGTCCGGGATGTTCAACATCACCCCGGCGCCCACCGTGTACGAGGTGATCGCCTGGGTCGCCTACGGGATCCCCGTACTCGTGCTGTTCCTCCGCCCCACGCGGCCCCGGCGCACCGCCCCGGCCGGCGGCTCGGCCACCGCCCCTGCTGGCGGCTCGGCCACCGCCCCTGCTGGCGGCTCGGCCACCGCCCCGGGCAGTGCCCCGGCTGGCGGTTCGGGCGGTGCCGCCGCCGACGGTGCCGCCGGCCACAACACCCCCTCCACCGACAGTCCGGCGTCCGCGCCGCAGAACGTCTGATTCGGGAGTCATCCGATGCGTACCGCACGATTCATCGCGCTCGGCGCGGCCGGCGTCCTGGCCGCGGCCGGCCTGACCGGCTGCGCCGACAAGGGCGCCCCGGACAGCGCGGCCGGCGGCCCGATCACGGTCAAGGCCACCGACACCGCCTGCGAGGTCTCCCGGACCGAGGTGCCGGCCGGCACCCACACGTTCAACGTCACCAACTCGGGTGGCAAGGTCACCGAGTTCTACGTCTACGCCTCGGGTGACCGGGTGATGGGCGAGGTCGAGAACGTGGCCCCCGGCCTGAGCCGCGATTTCAAGGTCGAGCTGCCGGCCGGGACGTACCAGACCGCCTGCAAGCCCGGGATGGCCGGCGACGGCATCCGGGCCGCGTTCACGGTGACCGGCACGGCCGCGTCGGAGGCCCCGGACGCCGCCCTGGCCGCCGCCGCCGAGAACTACCAGCGGTACGTGCGCAGCCAGACCGCCGCGCTGCTGGACAAGACCGGCGAGTTCGTGACCGCGGTCAAGGCCGGGGACGTGGCGAAGGCCAAGGCGCTCTACCCGGTGGCCCGCACCTACTGGGAGCGGATCGAGCCGGTCGCCGAGGTCTTCGGCGACCTGGACCCGAAGATCGACGGCCGGGACGAGGTGGCGGCCGAGGGCATGGAGTTCACCGGGTTCCACCGGCTGGAGAAGGACCTCTGGACCAGCGGCGACGTCAGCAAGGACGGCCCGATCGCGGACCGGCTGCTGGCCGACGTGAAGGAGATCGTGCAGCGGGCGAACGCCGAGAAGCTCTCCGCGTTGCAACTGGCCAACGGTGCCAAGGAGCTGCTGGACGAGGTCGCCACCGGCAAGATCACCGGCGAGGAGGACCGCTACTCGCACACCGACCTGTGGGACTTCAACGCCAACGTCGAAGGCTCCAAGGCGGCCGTTGCGGCGCTGCGGCCGGCCCTGGAGCAGCGCTCGCCCGACCTGGTCCGGACCCTGGACACCGAGTTCGCGAACGTGGCGACCGCGCTGGGCAAGCACCGGGTCGGCGACGGTTGGCAGTCACACGACAAGCTCTCCCAGGGCCAGCTCAAAGACCTGTCTGACGCCATCAACGCGCTGGCCGAGCCGATCAGCCGGATCGCCGGCGTGGTCGCGGCGAAGTAGGAGGTAGGGGTCGAGATGAGCGGACGGAGACTTTCGCGGCGCGGGGCGATGACCCTGGCCGGGGTGGGCGCGGCCGGGGTGGTCGGCGCGGCGAGCGGGGCGGGCGCCCTGGCGTACGGAGGCAGCCACGACGGCACCCCCGGCCCGGACCCGCTGAGCGGCGCGGTGCCGTTCTACGGCGAACACCAGGCGGGCATCGTCACCCCGGCGCAGGACCGGTTGCACTTCGTCGCCTTCGACGTGCTGACCCGGGACCGGGAGCGGCTGGTCGACATGCTGCGGCAGTGGACGGCCGCCGCGGCCCGGATGACGGCCGGCCGGGACGCCGGCCCGCTCGGGGCGGTGAGTGGCGTTCCCGAGGCGCCGCCGGACGACACCGGCGAGGCGCTGGGCCTGCCACCGTCCGGC
Organism: Plantactinospora sp. A48; assembly: GCF_055793945.1. Lineage (NCBI taxonomy): Bacteria > Bacillati > Actinomycetota > Actinomycetes > Micromonosporales > Micromonosporaceae > Plantactinospora > Plantactinospora sp. A48. The sequence continues at coordinate 77,515 of NZ_JBTIXF010000017.1, forward strand.
CTGACCATCACCGTCGGGTTCGGGCCGGGGCTGTTCCGGGACGCCTCCGGGCAGGACCGGTTCGGCCTGGCGGCCCGCCGCCCGGCCGCGCTCGCGGAGCTGCCCCGGTTCGCCGGGGACGCCCTGCGACCGGAGATCTCCGGTGGTGACCTGTGCGTCCAGGCGTGCGCCAACGACCCGCAGGTGGCCGTGCACGCGATCCGCAACCTGGCCCGGATCGGCATGGGCGTGGTCGGCGTGCGCTGGTCCCAGCTCGGGTTCGGGCGCACCTCGTCGACCTCGCGCGACCAGGCGACGCCACGGAACCTGTTCGGTTTCAAGGACGGTACGGCCAACCTGAAGGCCGAGGACACCGACCTGCTGCGGGAGCAGCTGTGGGCGCAGCCCGGTGACGGGGCGGAGTGGATGGCCGGCGGCACGTACCTGGTCACCCGGAAGATCCGGATGACCGTGGAGACCTGGGACCGGACCTCGCTGGCCGAGCAGGAGGCGGTGATCGGCCGGACCAAGGGCAGCGGCGCGCCGCTCGGCAGGGAGGCCGAGTTCGACGAGCCGGACCTGGCGGCGACCGGCGCCGACGGCCAGCCGATGATCCCGGCCGACTCGCACGTCCGGCTGGCCCACCCCGACGTCAACGGCGGGGCCCGGCTGCTGCGCCGCGGGTACAACTTCGTGGACGGGTCGGACGGGCTGGGCCGGCTCGACGCCGGACTGTTCTTCATGGCGTACCAGCGGGACCCTCGTAAGCAGTTCGTCCCGATTCAGACCCGGCTGTCCCGTAACGACGCGATGAACGAGTACCTGCGGCACGTCTCCAGCGGCCTGTTCGCCTGCCCGCCGGGGGTCCGGGACGCCAGCGAATTCTTCGGCGCCGCCCTCTTCGCCTGACCGTGAAAGGAAGGGCCCCCTGTTGTCGCTTCCGGTAGAGGAAGGGCCCCTTCTTAACGCCGCGGGATGGCCGCCCGCTCCGATGCTGTCCGGAATACCGGTTCGACGCCAGCTCGCCGCCCTGGGACAAAGCCGGCATCAGCCATCCGATGCCCGCAAGAGATCGCCCTCGGATCACTGGGGAACGGACGGCGCGGGCATGCGGGTCACCATGCCCGGCCCTGGAGGTGCAAATATTGGTGCCATGAGAGCCCGGGTCCTGGTGGTCGACGATGATCCCGCACTGGCAGAGATGCTCGGCATCGTGCTGCGCAGCGAGGGCTTCCTGCCCTCGTTCGTGGCCGACGGTGAGCGCGCCCTCGCCGCCTTCCGGGAGGGCCGGCCGGACATCGTGCTGCTCGACCTGATGCTGCCGGGCATGAGCGGGATCGACGTGGCCCGCGCGATCCGGGCCGAGTCCGGCGTGCCGATCGTGATGCTGACGGCCAAGAGCGACACCGTGGACGTGGTGCTCGGGCTGGAGTCCGGCGCTGACGACTACGTGGTCAAGCCGTTCAAGCCCAAGGAACTGGTGGCGCGGATGCGCGCCCGGTTGCGTCGGGGCGAGGACGCCGCGCCGGAGATGTTGGCGATCGGGCCGCCCGGAAACCAGATCAGCATCGACGTGCCCGCGCACACGGTGAGCCGGAACGGCGAGGAGGTCAAGCTGACCCCGCTGGAGTTCGACCTGCTGGTCGCGCTCGCCCGCAAGCCGCGTCAGGTCTTCACCCGGGAGGTGCTGCTGGAGCAGGTGTGGGGCTACCGGCACGCCGCCGACACCCGGCTGGTCAACGTCCACGTGCAGCGGTTGCGGGCCAAGATCGAACCGGATCCGGAGCGGCCCGAGATCATCCTGACCGTGCGGGGCGTGGGCTACAAGGCGGGCACCGGATAGCCTGGGAGCCACTGTGACCAGGCCCCCGAGCTCCGCACCGCCACCCGTCGCCCGTGCCAGGGCCGTCGTACGGGACCATTGGCGTGCCACGGTGCGACGGGTCCTGGTCCTGGCCGCCCACCTGCATCGGACCTGGCGACGGTCGCTGCAGTTCCGGGTGGTGACCATCACCCTGGTCGCGTCCAGCCTGCTGGTCGGCGGATTCGCGTACCTCGTGGCTGACAAGATCACCCAGATCATGCTGGACAACGCGACGGCCGACGTGCGGGACCGGCTGCTGAACGGCCGCACGTACGCGACCGCGCAGCTCAGCGTGCACACCCGGCCGGAACCGAAACTGCGCGACACCATGGTCGCCACCACCGACTACCTGGCCGGTGGCGACCCGGAGCAGGTCGGCGGGGTGATCGTGGTGTTGACCGGCGACAGCTTCCAGAACCAGATCGTGCCCCAGGTGTCGCCGAAGGCGAGGTTCGAGGCGGTGCTCAGCCCCGAACTGCGCCGCTCCGTCGACTCCGGCAACATCGCCTCGCAGATCCGCACCGGCGAACTGGTCAGTGGCGGCGAGCCGACCAAGTACCTCGTCTACGGCTCACCGGTGCCGACCCGGTTCGGCCAGTTGGAGCTGTACTACTTCGTACCGCTGACCCGGCAGGACGCCATCGCGGCGCAGGCCCGCTCGACGGTGCTGGCCACCGGCGTGGCCCTGGTGCTGCTGCTGGGACTGCTGGCCGCACTCGTCACCCGGCTGGTGGTGACGCCGGTCCGGGTCGCGGCCCGGACCGCCCAGCGGCTCTCGGCGGGGCTGCTCGACCAGCGGATGGTGGTCAACGGCGAGGACGACCTCGCCCTGCTGGCCGCGTCGTTCAACCAGATGGCGACGAACCTGCAACGCCAGATCGTCCGGTTGGAGGAGATGTCCCGGCTGCAACGCCGGTTCACCTCCGATGTCTCGCACGAGCTGCGCACCCCGCTGACCACGGTACGGATGGCCGCGGACCTGATCTTCGCGGAGCGGGAGGACTTCGACCCGGCCGTCGCGCGCAGCGCCGAACTCCTCCAGGCGGAGCTGGACCGGTTCGAGAGCCTGCTGACCGACCTGCTGGAGATCAGCCGGTTCGACGCCGGATTCGCCATGCTCGATGTCGAGCCCAGCGACCTGGCCCCGGTCGTACATCGGGTGGTGAACCAACTGGCCGGCCTGGCCGGCCGGGTCGGGGTGCCGGTCAAGGTGTCGGTGCCGGACGCGCCGGTGATCGCCGAGGTGGACCCGCGACGGGTGGAGCGGGTGCTGCGCAACCTGGTCGGCAATGCCGTCGAGCACGGCGAGGGGCGCCCGGTGGACGTGGTGCTCGGCGCGGACGAGACATCGGTGGCGGTGACGGTCCGCGACCGGGGGGTGGGCCTGCGGCCGGGTGAGGAGAAGCTGGTCTTCAACCGGTTCTGGCGGGCCGACCCGTCCCGGGCCCGGCAGACCGGCGGCACCGGGCTCGGCCTGTCGATCAGCCTGGAGGACGCCCGGCTGCACGGCGGCTGGCTGGAGGCGTGGGGTGCACCGGGTCAGGGCGCGCAGTTCCGGCTGACCCTGCCGGCCCGGGCCGGTGACCGGCTCACGTCCTCGCCGTTGCGGCTGGTGCCGGCCGACGTGGAACTCGGCTCACCGCCGGTCGCCGTCCAGCGGCTGGCCATCGGACCCGGCACGGACGGTGCCCTGGCCATCGGGCCCGCGCTGTCCGCCGAACGATCCGGACCCGGCCGTACGCCCGACGCCGCCGACCCGGGCGGCGCGGAAGGCCCCGACGGCGACCGCGCCGGCGTCTCCGGCGCCCACCCGCACAGCGCCTCCGGCGCCCACCCGCACAGCGCCTCCGGCGCCCACCCGCACAGCGCCTCCGGCGCCCACCCGCACAGCGCCTCCGGCGCCCACCCACCCGGCGCCGCCGCGCGCCCGGTCGGTCCCGGCCCGGCGCAGGTGCGGCCGTGAACCGGCGCGGGCTGGCTGGGGCGACCCTGGCCATCACGTTCGTCCTGGCCGGCTGTGGCATCCCGGGCAACACCGAGGTGCGGGTGGACGGCCGGGGGCCGTCGCCGTCCACCGGGTCGGCCGGAGTCAACAGCAGCGAACCGCCCGGTGCGGGTGCGACCAAACCCGCCGAGCTGGTGGAGAACTTCCTCCTGGCGCCGGCGGGGGAGACCGACGGCGCGTACGACCGGGTGAGGACCTTTCTCACCCCGGCGGCCAAGCGGAACCTGCGGGCGAAGTCGCCCGCCGACGTGACGATCACCGTGGTCCGGCCGGTCCAGCCGGTCCAGAGCGACGTGCAGACCCTGGATGACGGCTCCGTCCAGGTGCGGGTGCCGGTACAGCAGGTGGGGGTGCTGCGTGGCGACGGCACGCTGGCGCCACCGTCCACCGGCGCCCCCGACTCGTACACCTTCACCGTGGTCCAGACCGAGTCCGACCAGCCGGGTCGGCCGGGCCCGCTGCTCATCGACAGCGCGCCGCCCGGCCTGGTGATGAGCAGCACCGCGCTGGCCGAGTACTACACGCCCCGCCAGGTCTACTTCTGGAGTTTCGACGGCAGCCGACTGGTGCCGGACCAGCGCTACCTGCCGAACATCGTGCCCGTGGAGCGGCGGGCCACCGAGGTGGCCCGCTGGCTCAACGGCGGCCCGGCGGACTGGCTGGGGCAGGCCGTCCGCCCGCTGCCGGACGGTGTCCAACTGACCGGCAACGTGGCCGAGACCGACGGGCTGCTGAGCATCAATCTGAGCCCACCGAGCGAGCCCGACAACCAGGACGCGGTGCTGCGGCTGCTGGAGATCCAGCTCGCCTGGTCCATGCGGGACCTCGGCGCGGCCCGCTTCGAGCTGCGGCTGCGCAACTCCAACCGCCCCCCGTTCGTCGGTGAGGACGTCCGCCAGGCCGCGCCGTTGTACGCGGTGAACGGACCGCCGCAGCGGTTCTGCGTCTACGGCGGCCAGGTCCGGCCGCTGATCGGTGTCTCCGATCCGCGGGACCCGGTGCCGATCCAGAACGACCGGAACCGGGACGTCGAGTCGGCCGCCATGTCACGCGGCGGGAGTGGCAGCGAGGTGGCGGTCGCGCTCGTCACCACCAGCGGCAAGCGACGCCGCCTGGTGACCGGGGTCGGTCCGGGCTTCGTCGACCCGAGCCACGCCAGCCGGGACACGTACGCCTCGATGGGCCGGCCGGTCTGGTTGAAGGGTGCCGATCCCGGCGGCCCGGTGGGCTTCGTCGTGGCCGACGGCCGGCTGTACCGGTTCAGCGCGCTCGCGCAGCTGGTCGAGGTGCCGCTGCCCGGGGCCGACGGGCCGGTCACCGCCGTGGGCGCGGCCCTCGACGGCCGGCGGCTCGCGATCATCGCCGGTGAGCACGTGTACGTCGTGGCGCTCGCGCTGGACGGCGGCACGGTCACCCTCGGCACCGTCCGGCCGGTCCCCATCTCGCTGTCCGCGCCGACCGCGCTCGACTGGATCAACGAGAGCGACCTGCTGGTCGCGGGCACCCGGGCCGGTCAGCGGGGCACCATCGACCAGATTTCGATCGACGGTGGGATGAGCACCGAACAGTTGAGCGGGACCGGCGGCATCGTCACGATGCTCAGCGCGTACCCGGACAACCCGGTGGCCGGCTCCTCGGCCAGCCGCTACATGTACGAGGTGAACGGTCAGGGCTGGGCCTACCGGCAGTGGAGCAGTGTCCGGATCCCGGCGGACGATGTGGCCGATCCGGGGGTGGTGGAGGCCACCCCGAAGGCACCCTTCTTCCTCTACTGAACCCAGCCCGGTCGGGCGAGACTACCTGCGTCGGAACGGATGACGGAGGTGACCGGATGCGTACCGACACGGTGCTCTCGGCGCTGACCGACCTGGTCCTGCCGGCGGACTGTGCCGGCTGCCGCCGCGCCGGCGTGCCACTGCGGGCGGGCGTCTGCGTCCGCTGCGCGGGTGAACTCGACGGGCTGCTGCCGAGGGCGGTCCGGCCCACCCCCGCGCCGCCGGGGCTGCCGCCCTGTACGGCCCTGGGGGAGTACTCCGGGGTGCTGCGCGAGGTGCTGCTGTCGTACAAGGAACGGGGCCGGCACGGGTTGGGCCGGGCGCTGGGCGCGCTGCTGGCCGAGGCGGTGGCGGCGGCCGTGCCGAGCCGGCAGCCGACGCTGCTGGTGCCGGTGCCGACCACCGCGCGGGCGGTCCGGGCCCGGCACGGCGACCACCTGGCCCGGATGGTCCGCGCGGCGCGGCACCGGCTGGTGGCGGCGGGCTGGCCCGTGGCGGTGGCCCGGCCGCTGCGTGCGCTGCCCCGACCGGACTCGGCCGGGCTGGACAGCGCGGCCCGCGCGACGGCCGCCGCCGAGGGCTTCCGGGTCCGTCCGATGGCCGTCAGTCGGTTACGCAGCGTTTCGACTGGTCGGGCAGTCGTGGTGGTTGACGACATCGTCACCACCGGTTCGAGTATCGCGGCAATTGCCGCACTGCTCGACGGTTGCGGCGTGCCGGCGAATGCGGCCGCGGTGCTCGCGGCAACGAGTCGACGGCGCCTCAGGTGACGGAGGGTGTTGCCCATTTCACCTTATCGTGCCGTAGTCGCAAAAGTTCTCGAAAAGGTCTTGGCAACTGGGGGTGACTCGGGGTCGATCAGGGGTTAGCGTTTTTGGACCGGGGTAAGAGCCAGCTCAACCCGCATCCCCGGTGGGTGGAAGGAGGCGTAGCCGGAGCCGACCGATCGCCGCCGAATGGAGTGCCCAGAGGTCTCGGGCGATCGGATTCTGTTGTGCAGGACCGCCCGCAATTCTGGAGGTCACGCGTGGACATCGTGGTCAAGGGTCGTAACGTCGAGGTGCCGGAGCACTACCGGACACACGTAGCAGAAAAGCTCGCCAAGATCGAACGGTACGATCACAAACTTATTCGCGTCGACGTCGAGCTGTTTCACGAACGCAATCCGCGACAGTCGGACAACTGCCAGCGAGTCGAGATCACCTGCGTCTCCCGTGGCCCGGTTGTCCGGGCCGAGGCGTGTGCCAAGGACTTCTACGCCGCGCTCGACTGCGCGATCGCCAAGCTCGACGCCCGGTTCCGCCGCGCCGCCGACCGGCGCCGGGTCCACCGGGGCCGGCACGCCCCGGTGTCGGTGGCCGAGGCCACCGCGGGACTGCGGGTAGCCGGATTCGACGAGCCGCTCGCACCGGTCGGGTCGAACGGGAACGGCCGCAGCGCCACCGCGACTCTGCCGGCGCCGTCCGGGTTCGACGATTTCGCCGCCGACCGTGACGACGACTACCAGCCCTGGCACATCGCCCGCGAGAAGGTCCACCCGGCGGAACCGATGACCGTGGACGACGCGCTGCACCACATGGAGCTGGTCGGCCACGACTTCTACCTGTTCCTCAACAAGGACTCGGGCCGCCCGAGCGTGATCTACCGGCGCAAGGGCTACGACTACGGACTCATCGTCCTCGGGGCGTGACCACCGGGAGCCGGCCGGCCCGCCGTCGCGGGCCGGCCGCGCTCGCGGGTCAGCCGAGCAGATCCTCGCGTAGCAGAGCACCGGTCCAGGCGTCGACCCGCTGGCCGCGATGGTTCAGCGCGCCCCGCAGCGTCCCCTCGAAGCTGAAACCGGCCTTCTCGGCGGCCCGGCGCGATGCCGCGTTGCCGGTGTACGCCTGCCACTCCAACCGGGCCAGGTCGAGCGAGGTGAACCCCCAGGCGGCGAGCGCGGACAGCGCGGCCGGCAGATGACCCCGGCCCCGAAACTCCGGCGCGATCATGAAGCCGACCGCTGCCACCAGCGGATCTGTCGGTGAGATCCGCAGATCGATGGCGCCGAGGTAGTCGTCCCGCTCGTCGGCGACCGCGAAGTACGCCCCGGTGCCGGCGGACCAGGCGTCCACCGCGATCCGGTGGACGAAGTGCTCGGCGTCGGTCCGGTGGTACGGGTCGGGCACCGTGGTCCAGCGGACCGTCTCCGGATCCCGACAGGCGAGGACGATCCGGTCAAGATCGTTTTCGACGAGCGGGCGCAGCCGCAGATCGCCCCGGGACGTACCGGCGAACAGTTCGGGTTGGGGCCGGCCGAACACGGCGGCCCGGCGGGCGGCCAGCGACCCGGGACCGTACGGGCCGGTACCGCCGTCGGCCTCGGCATCGGCCGGTGGCACCTCGCCGGGCAGCAGCGAACCCACCCATGCCTCGTCGGTGCCCCGCGGATGCGGTGCGGCCAGTCGTAGCCGGCCGTCCACCCGGAACCCGGAACGCCACGCGACCAGCCGGGACCAGTGGTTGCCCACCTCGGCCTGCCAGACCAGCCGGCGCAGGCCGAGCGCGTCGAAGGCCCACCGGGCGACGGCCCGGGTGGCCCGGACCGCCACACCCCGACCCCGGGCCCAGGGCGCGACCCAGTAACCGATCTCGCCCGAGCGCAGTCGCCGGTCCAGGGCAACCAGGCCGCAGGAGCCGAGCAACTCGCCGGTGCCGGCGTCGCAGACCGCGAACGGGGCGCCGGTGCCGCCGGCCCAGGCGGCGGGGGCGGATCCGGCCACGAACTCGCGCGCGTGTTCCGTCCGGTACGGGGCCGGGACGGTCGTCCAGCGCTGGATGTCCGGATCCTGGCACGCGCGCCACACGTCCTCGGCATCGGTCGGGGACCAGCCGCGCAGCGACAGGTCGGCTTCGACGATCTTCGGCGGCTCCATCCGGCCATCCTGACCGACGGCGCGGCTGGGACCTACCGGGTTTCCGGTCGCCGCGCGTGTCGCTGCCGGTGCCGCCGGGTCGTTGCCGATGTCGTGCGCGGCGGTGCCGGCGCCGTGCGGGTCGCGGCCCCATGGTCCCGGCCCCTCGATGGTCCCGGCGATTGGTCAGAGATGTCCGTTCTGTGGCACGACTTCGCGCTGGGCGTAACTGTAGAAGGGGGCAACCATCCGCTGATCAGGGAGAAATGTCTGGTTCGTTCTACTCGGTGGCTGGGCACGGCTGACGGACAACCCGACGGAGCGCCTACCATGGGTTGGCAGAGACTCTAGGGAGCGTTGATCCGTGTCGATTCTTGAAAAGGTCCTTCGCGCCGGCGAGGGTCGGATGTTGCGACGGCTCAAGGCCATCGCCGCCGCCGTCAACTCGATCGAGGACGACTACGTCGACCTGACCGACGCCGAGCTGCGCGGGATGACCGACCAGTTCCGCGAGCGGCTGGCCGCCGGCGAAACCCTCGACGACCTGCTCCCCGAGGCGTTCGCGGTGACCCGCGAGGCCGCCTCGCGGGTGCTCGGCCAGCGCCCGTACGACGTCCAGGTGATGGGCGGCGCGGCGCTGCACTTCGGCAACATCGCCGAGATGAAGACCGGTGAGGGCAAGACGCTGACCTCGGTCATGGCCGTCTACCTCAACGCGCTCTCCGGCGACGGCGTACACGTGGTCACGGTCAACGACTACCTCGCCCAGCGCGACGCCGAGTGGATGGGCCGGGTGCACGAGTTCCTCGGCCTCACGGTCGGGGTGATCCTGCCGAACCGGCCGGCCACCGAGCACCGGGCCGCGTACCACTGCGACATCACGTACGGGACGAACAACGAGTTCGGCTTCGACTACCTGCGCGACAACATGGCCTGGTCGGCCGACGAGCTGGTGCAGCGTGGGCACAACTTCGCGGTGGTCGACGAGGTGGACTCCATCCTCATCGACGAGGCGCGGACCCCGCTGATCATCTCGGGTCCGGCCGAGCACTCCGCCCGGTGGTACAGCGAGTTCGCCCGGGTGGTCGCGCGGCTGCAGGCGGGCAAGGACGGCGAGGGCGACTACGAGGTCGACTACTCCAAGCGGACCATCGCGATCACCGAGCGCGGTGTCGCGAAGGTCGAGGACCGGCTGGGCATCGACAACCTGTACGAGTCGGTGAACACCCCGCTGGTCGGATACCTCAACAACGCCATCAAGGCCAAGGAGCTCTACAAGCGCGACAAGGACTACATCGTCAACGAGGGCGAGGTCCTGATCGTCGACGAGTTCACCGGCCGGATCCTGCACGGCCGTCGGTACAACGAGGGCATGCACCAGGCCATCGAGGCCAAGGAGGGCGTGGAGATCAAGCAGGAGAACCAGACTCTTGCCACGATCACCCTGCAGAACTACTTCCGGCTCTACAACAAGCTCTCCGGCATGACCGGTACGGCGCAGACCGAGGCCGGCGAGTTCAACAAGGTCTACAGCGTCGGCGTCGTGAGCATCCCGACGCACCGTCCGATGGTCCGGATGGACCGGCCCGACGTGATCTACAAGACCGAGAAGGCCAAGTTCCACGCCGTGGTCGAGGACATCGCCGAACGGCACAACCTGGGCCAGCCGGTGCTGGTGGGCACGGTGTCGGTGGAAAACTCCGAGGTGCTGTCGCAGTTGCTGCGCCGCCGCGGCATCCCGCACTCGGTGCTGAACGCGAAGTTCCACGCCAAGGAGGCGGAGATCGTCGCGCAGGCCGGCCGCAAGGGCGCGGTCACCGTCGCCACCAACATGGCCGGCCGGGGTACGGACATCCTGCTCGGCGGCAATCCGGAGTTCCTGGCCGCCAACGAGTTGCGGCAGCGGGGCCTCGACCCGATCGAGCACGGCGACGACTACGCCAAGGCGCTGGAGGAGGTCCTGCCCAAGTGGAAGGAAGCCTGCGACGCCGAGGCCGAGGAGGTCACCGAGGTCGGCGGCCTCTACGTGCTGGGCACCGAGCGGCACGAGTCGCGCCGGATCGACAACCAGCTGCGCGGTCGGTCCGGCCGGCAGGGTGACCCGGGCGAGTCGCGGTTCTACCTGTCGCTCCAGGACGAGCTGATGCGGCGGTTCCGGGCCGGGGCGGTCGAGGCTGTCATGGAGCGGTTCAACATCCCCGAGGACGTACCCATCGAGTCCAAGATGGTGACGCGGCAGATCAAGAGCGCCCAGGCCCAGATCGAGGGTCAGAACGCCGAGATCCGCAAGAACGTCCTCAAGTACGACGAGGTGCTGAACAAGCAGCGCAAGGTCGTCTACGCCGAGCGCAAGCGGGTGCTCGACGGCGAGGACCTCAACGACCAGGTCCAGAGCATGATCGACGACGTGATCACCGCATACGTCACCGGCGCCACCTCCGACGGCTACCCCGAGGACTGGGATCTTGAGCAGCTGTGGTCCAGCCTCAAGCAGCTCTACCCGATCGGCGTGACCATCGAGGACCTCGAAGAGGAGGCCGGCGGGGAGCGCAACAGCCTGGACGCCGAGTTCCTGCTGGCCCGGATCAAGGAGGACGCGCACACCGCGTACGAGCGGCGCGAGGAGGAACTGGGCAGCGAGGCGGTACGCCAGCTCGAACGGATGGTCCTGCTCCAGGTGATCGACCGCAAGTGGCGGGAGCACCTGTACGAGATGGACTACCTCCAGGAGGGCATCAGCCTGCGGGCGTACGCCCAGCGCGACCCGGTGGTCGAGTACCAGCGCGAGGGCTTCGACATGTTCGCCACCATGATGGACGGGATCAAGGAGGAGACCGTCGGCTTCCTCTACAACCTGGAGGTCCAGGTCGAGGAGCCCGAGCCGGCGCCGGCCGAGGAGGTCAAGCTGCTTGAGCAGCCGGTGGAGATCCGGGCCAAGGGTCTCCAGCCGACGCCGCGCAGCCAGGGTCTCCAGTACTCGGCGCCGACCATCGACGGCGAGGCCGGGGTCGGTGGCGGCGTGGCGGTGCAGCGTGCCGAACCGCAGGCTCCGGCGCTCGGTCTCGGTGGACCGGCGGCGCCGCCCACCGCGAACCGTCGCGGCGCTGCCCAGCCGGCCCCGGTCGGTACCGCGGCCGCCAGCAACGGCCCGTCCCGCAACGCCCCGTGCCCGTGTGGCTCCGGCCGCAAGTACAAGCGCTGCCACGGCGCCCCGAACGCCAGCTGACCGCTCCGCTCCACGGCGACGGCTGTACGCCAGCTCCACGGCGACGGCGCGTACGCCAGCTGACCGCCCGTTCCACTTCGGCCCCGACCCGGCACCGGGTCGGGGCCGCTGTGTAGACGGCGGGGAAGCACTCCGGCGTGGGGTTCGGCGAGCGGGTTCCGGCGTCCGGTGAGGGCCTGCCGATGACCGCCGACCGGGCTCAGAGCAGGTCGATGGCGGTGCTGAGCCACCGGCCGGCGCGGCGTTCCAGGCGTACCGCCAGGGCCCAGCTCCGATCGCCCCGCCCGACCACCGCGGCCACCTCGGCGACCCCGTGCGACGGCTCGCAGATCCGCGCGACCCGGATCCGCAGCGGGTCCGGACGACGGCCGACCGTGCTGGTGGTCCGGCGCAGCCGCCGGGTCGCCATGGTGAGCCGTTCGACCAGCCGCAGCGCCGGTTCGGGGTCGCAGAGCTGGCGGATGTGCCCGATGGGCCGGTGACCGTCGAGGATTTCCAGGCAGGAGCCGAGGAAGTGGCGTACCGCCTGCCGGGCCTCCGAACTGGCCCCCGCGGTCGGAGCCGGCGCCGGCGCGCGCGACATGGTCGACGATGACGTGTGCGGTGCCACCGAGGCGGCGGTTGGTGCCCTCCGGCCCGCCGGGTGTGCTGCCAACGGACGCGTTCCGTGCGGTGCCGCCGGGGCTACGACGGTCGGTACCTGCCCGGTCCGAGCCCGCGCCTGTGCGGCCGATGCTCGTCCGGTCTGCGCCTGTGCGGCCGATGCCCGTCCGGTTCGCGCCTGTGCGGCCGATGCTCGCCCGGCCGACGCCTGCTCGGCCTGGTCGGTTCGGATGGCGCTGTCGATGAGACTGGTGCCCTCGGCGTCGCCGGTCTGATCGGCTTGACCGGTCTGATCGGCCTGACCGGCCTGACCGGCCTGACCGGCTTGACCGGCCTGGTCGGTGCGAGCGGGGTGATCGGCATGACCGGCCTGGTCGGTGCCTGCGGGGTGACCGGGCCGGTTGGTCTGGTCGGTACGCCCGGTCCGGGGGCGGCGAGCCGGGCGGGCGGGGGAGCCGGCACGATGCTGCGTCCGGGCCGGCGGCAACTCCAGCGCGAGTTGTCCCGGCGGCTGCCGCCACCAGGCGTACGGCAGGGACTCGTCCTCGAACGGCGGATCGAGGGGTGGCACCGGCCTGATCCGGACCGGCTTCCGGGTTCGTGCCGGCGTTCGCGCCGTACCCATCGCGCCACCTCGAATCCTTGATCTTGCGTTTGCCTTCGTTTGCTTCTGCTTGCCTCTCATTTGTAATCGAGGGATGACCGTCAGGTCAATGCGTGAACATCGATTGAAGAAGATCTTGGAGTCCTGCTGCCCCTCGGAGGGCAGCAGGACTCCAAGATCTGGAAGTTGTGGGTTTGGGGGTGGCGGGGGCGGTTTAGTCGGGGTCGCTTGCTAGGGGGTTCTGGCGTACCCAGTCGGCTGTCTCGGCGTATTTGCGCTGGATGTACTCCTCCAGCCGGACTCGCTCGACCCGCCACTGTCCGCGTCCACCGATCTTGATCGCGGGCAGCTCGCCGCTGCGTACCATGTGGTAGACCTGCGAATCCGAGACGTTCAGCTCGGCGGCGACGTCGGACAGCAGCAGGAACCTCGGCTCCACGGACCTCTCCCGGTGGGCGGCTTTTCCTCAGTTTGCCATCGTTGACCTACGACTGGTCGACCCGACCCGTTGCAGCGCGTCGCCAGCCAGCCCGCCGACGATGGACAGCACCCCACCGGGACTGCGGCGTGCCGGTACTGCGCCGACCGGCCCCGCGGTGTATGACGGGAACGACGCCGGGCATGATCGGCGCACGGCCACCGGGTCGCGGAGCTGGCGAGCGGGAGACGACAACGATGAACGACCAACTCGTGCGGGTGTACCTGCCGGCCACGCTGCCGATGCTGGCCGACCTGCGCCGCTCGGGTCTGCTGGCCGAGACGGCGCACGCGGTGACCCCCGGGCTGCGGGAGTGGTACGCCGAGGGCGACGAGGAGGAGTTGGAGTACGTCGCCTTCACCCGGGCGGCCCAGGATGCGCTGCGGCTGCTGCGTGCCGATTCCACGGCGCCCCGGCGTCGGGTGGTCATCTCCGCCGATCTGCCGCCCGGCACGGTGCGATTCGCCGGCGGGGAACTGGGCACCAGCAACGTCCAGCTGACCGGGCCGGTGCCACTGGCCGCCGTCGCCGCCGTACACCTGGACGGCGCGGACGCGACCGACGACGTGGCCGCCGCCGCCGACGCGGTGGCGGCGGCACTGGCCGGCGACGAGGACGCCCAGTTCACCGTGGACGGAGCCGAGGACCACGAGCTGGAGTGGTACGACGTGTCGGAGCTGGACAGCCTGCTCTGAACCCCGCCCCGCCCGCCCGCCGCCCGCCGCCCGCGCCCGCGCCCGCCCCGCGCCCGCGCCCGCCGCGCCAGCCGGCCGCGCTCGCCGCCCGTTCACCCTGCCAACTGCACCCGCCCTGCCGGCCGGCTCTCCCGCTCACCCTGCCGGCAGGCTTGGCCGCCTCGCTTCCGCCCGCTCGCCTCCGTGGGCCGGGCCGGCGAGGGCCGTGATGACGGGCCGCGGACTACTCCGGGGCGTCCGCCGGCTCGTCGTGGCTGAGCTTGTCCCACTCGGTGTTCCGGTCGGGATCCCGTACCGCCGAGCGACCGTCGCCGGCGACCGCCGTGCGGTCCGGGCCGTCGACCGTCGAGGGACCGTCGCCGGCCGCGTCGAGCACCGGACGGTTCGGGTCGCCGGCTGCCGAGCGGTTCGAGCGGTTGGCCGTCGGACGGTTCGGGCGGTTGGCTCTCGGGCGGGCCGGGTCGTTGGCTGTCGGGACTTCCGGGCCGTCGTCGGCCGGGCGGAGGGTACGACCGAACGCGATCATCGCGACGAAGGCGCCGAGGAAGAGCACGCTCAACCCGTGTACGGCCCGGGAGCCGCCGAGGAGTTGCTGTGCCGCGCGGTCCGCCTCGCTGAGCTGGCCGGCCAGCCGAAGCAGCCGGCCACCCGCGGTCCAGATCAGCGCCTCGGCGACGAGCAGGAAGGCACCCGGCCCGGCGCCGACGGCCAGATATCCCGGCCAGCGCGCCGGCCGGTGCCCGGCGTCCCGGGTCGCCACCCGCCGGTCCGCCCGGCTCAGGTAGGCGTACCCGGCGAGGCCGGCGGCCAGCCCGCAGGCCACCGACAGGGTGCGGGAGAACCACTTGAGCGCGGTCAACTGCGAGTCGATGCTGTCGCCCGAGCCGTACAGCGAGGTGATCTCCCGCTGGAAGTAGCTGAGCACGAACGTGGCGGCGAAGACGGCCAGGGCCGCGGTCACGATGGCGCCCACCAGCGGGGCGCGCAGCGCGGCGACCGCACCGCCGAGCACGGTGGCGGCCGCGACGGTGCCGGCCAGCACCGCCACCACCGATCCGCCCCCGTTGCCCAGGCTCACCACCACCGCGGCGGCCACCCCGAGCAGCGCGCCGGTGCCGACGGCCACGGCGGAGCGTACCCACGGCCGGCCCGCACCCCGACGGTCGAGCAGGCCCGTGACCAGCAGCCCGGCGGCGGCACCGGCGACCAGGCTCGCGGAGATCAACCCGGGCAGCGCGTACGCGGCCGAGAAGATCGCGGTCGTCCCGCCGTTCGCGGACAGCGCCAGGTGGGTCGACCAGAGCATGGCGGTCAGCCAGGCGACCGCGAGCAGCGCCAGGGTGGGCGCGGCGGGCGCGGCGGCGGCGGCCCGCGTACCGCCGGGGGCGTCGGCGGCGGCCCGCGCCCGCGTACCGCCGGGGGTGTCGGTCGCGGTGTCGGCGCCGCCCGGGGCCGTGGCGGGCGGGCGCTCGGCCGCGGTGCTGCCGGGCTTGTCGCTCATGGTCTCCCTCGGAGAATGGGTACGCGCCAGCGACGGCGCGGAATCCGGCTGCGGCGGTCCCGAACCGCCGCCTGCGAGGGTACGCGCTGCCGCTGGTGGTGACCCCCGCCGGCCGGGTGGACGCGGGCTGGCGTGGGAAGATTGGCCGAGGCCCCGCCGCCGCGCGAGGTGGCATCACCGGCTCGCGCGGATCATGGTGCCCGGTTCATCCGACCGGGGCCGGCGGGTCCGATTTCGCCACCGCAGTCGAGATCGCCAGGAGCTGGAATGGACGCCGTGTTCTCCGTACCCGAGCCGCGCAACGAGCCGGTCCACGACTACGCGCCGGGCAGCGCCGAGCGGAAGCGCCTGCAACGCCGGCTGGCGGAGCTGGCCGCCGACCGCCTCGACCTGCCGATGACCATCGCCGGCGAGGCCCGGATGGGCGGCGGCGACCGGATCGACGTGGTCCAGCCGCACCGGCACGCGCACGTGCTGGGCAGCACGGCGCACGCCACGCACGCCGACGCGGAGGCGGCGGTCCGGGCGGCGAAGGAGGCCGCGCCGGCCTGGCGGGCCCTGTCCTTCGCGGACCGGGCGGCGGTCTTCCTGCGCGCCGCCGACCTGCTCTCCGGGCCCTGGCGGGACACGCTGAACGCCGCGACGATGCTCGGCCAGTCGAAGACCGCGATCCAGGCCGAGATCGACTCGGCCTGCGAGCTGATCGACTTCCTCCGGTTCAACGTGTCGTTCGCCCGGCGCCTGCTGGCCGAGCAGCCGAACTCGTCGCCGGGGGTGTGGAACCGCTTCGACCACCGCCCGCTGGAGGGTTTCGTCTACGCGGTCACGCCGTTCAACTTCACCGCGATCGCCGGCAACCTGCCCTCGGCGCCGGCCCTGCTGGGCAACACGGTGGTGTGGAAGCCGGCGCCCACCCAGCAGTTCGCGGCGCACTTCACGATGCGGCTGTTCGAGGCGGCCGGCCTGCCGCCCGGCGTGATCAACATGGTGACCGGGCGCGGCGAGGAGGTCTCGGACGTCGTGCTGGCCGACCCCGACCTGGCCGGCATCCACTTCACCGGCTCGACGAAGGTATTCCAGCACCTGTGGCGGACGGTCGGCGAGAACATCTCCCGCTACCGTGGCTACCCCCGGCTGGTGGGGGAGACCGGCGGCAAGGACTTCGTGATCGCCCACCCCAGCGCGGATGTCGACGCGCTGCACACCGCGCTGATCCGGGGTGCCTACGAGTACCAGGGGCAGAAGTGCTCGGCGGCCTCCCGGGCGTACGTCCCGCGGTCGCTCTGGGACGGCGGCCTGCGCGACCGGCTGGCCGCGACCGCCGACTCGCTGCGGTACGGAGACGTCACCGACTTCGCCAACTTCGGCGGTGCCGTGATCGACGCCAAGGCGTTCGACCGGCACACGGCCGCTCTTGAACTGATCTCCAGCGACCCCGACTGCCGGGTGCTGGCCGGTGGCACGGCGGACGACTCCGAGGGCTGGTTCGTCCGGCCGACGCTGTTCGAGTGTGTCGACGCCGCGCACGAGACGTTCACCACCGAGTACTTCGGCCCGATCCTGGGCGTTCACGTCTTCGATGACGCCCGCTTCGACGAGACGGTCGCGCAGGCCGAGTCGGTCGCGCCGTACGCCCTGACCGGCTCGATCTTCGCGACCGACCGCCGGGTGATCGACCGGGTCACCGACCGGCTGCGGTACGCCGCCGGCAACTACTACATCAACGACAAGCCCACCGGTGCCGTGGTGGGGCAGCAGCCGTTCGGCGGGGCCCGGGCCAGCGGCACCAACGACAAGGCCGGCTCCTGGCACAACCTGGTGCGCTGGATGTCACCGCGCACGATCAAGGAAACCTTCGTGCCGGCGACCGACCACACGTACCCGCACATGAGCTGACCTCCACCGCCTTTCCCGGCGATCTTGCGCTGGTCAGGGAATAATCCGGACAAAAGTGTCCGACAGCGCAAGATCGCCGGGAGGCGAGGGAAGTTCGTGGCGCCCTCCGGCCGGATTCGCGGCGGGGCCGGGGCTTCCGGATCGAGACCGGCGACGTGGATCCGGTCGGCTCGGTGGCCGGATCCACGTCGATCTTCTCCGCCCGCTGTCGCGCCAAGACAGTGCACAGTGGAGAGCAGATAGGGCGGATCGTGCCAAATCCTGGACGCCGGGTCGACAAAGTGGCAGCGTGGAGGGCATGGCGGAAACAGCAATCAACCCGACAGCCGCGGCGCTGCTCGGACTGCTCCACGAGGGACCGATGACAGGCGGCCAGTTGATGGCCGCCGCCGAGCGCCGGCTGGCGCCGTACTGGTCGATGACCCGCAGCCAGGTCTACCGCGAGTTGCCGGTGCTGGCCGACCAGGGCTATGTCCGGCTCGGCAAGCCGGGCCCACGGTCGAGCCAGCCGTACGCGATCACCGCTGCCGGAAAGCGGGTCTTCTCCCGCTGGCTGACCGAGCACCCGGGCCGCGACACGCTGCGCAATCCGACCGCGCTGCGGGTGGCGTTCGGCCCGCAGCACTCGACCACCCAGCTCAAGTCGCTCTACGCGACCGCGAACGACTACCACGCCGAGGCCCTGGCCGCCGCCCGGGAGCAGGCCAAGGACGCCAAGAAGGCCGGCGACCAGTACGGAGCCGCCGCGCTCGAGTTCGCGGTCCAGTACCACAAGGCGGCGCTGTCCTGGCTCAAGAACGCCCCGGCCGGGTGATCGCCGCCACAATCCACCCGCCCCTCCGCCATGGCGGGTGACCGGGTCCGGTCCGCGGGCACGTATTGTTGATTGTTGTGACACCTGCCGACTTTGCCGATCAGCTCAAGGACCTCGACGCCACGATGCGGACCATCGAGGCCGTTCTCGACCTCGACAAGCTCCGCCAGGACAAGGTCGCCCTCGAGCAGGAGGCGTCCGCACCCGACCTGTGGGACGACCAGGCGCGGGCACAGCAGGTCACCTCGCGGCTGTCGTACGTCAATGGCGAGATCAGCAAGCTGGAGAGCCTGCGCGGTCGCCTGGACGATGCCCGGCTGCTGCTGGAGATGGCCGAGGCCGAGAACGACGCCGGGACCGTGGCCGAGGTGGAGACCGAGATCGGTCGGCTGACCAAGGCCATCCAGGAGATGGAGGTCCGCACCCTGCTCTCCGGCGAGTACGACTCGCGGGAGGCCCTGGTGGCGATCCGGGCCGGTGCCGGCGGGGTGGACGCGGCGGACTTCGCCGAGATGCTGCTGCGGATGTACCTGCGCTGGGCCGAACGGCACGGCTACCCGACCGAGGTCTACGAGACCTCGTACGCCGAGGAGGCCGGGCTCAAGTCGGCGACCTTCGCGGTCAAGGTGCCCTACGCGTACGGGACGCTCAGCGTCGAGTCCGGCACGCACCGGTTGGTCCGGATCAGTCCGTTCGACAACCAGGGCCGCCGGCAGACCAGCTTCGCCGGCGTCGAGGTGTTGCCGGTCACCGAACAGACCGACCACATCGACATCCCCGAGAACGAGATCCGGGTCGACGTCTACCGGTCCTCCGGTCCCGGCGGCCAGAGCGTCAACACCACCGACTCGGCCGTGCGGCTCACGCACGTCCCCACCGGGATCGTGGTCACCTGCCAGAACGAGAAGTCCCAGCTCCAGAACAAGGCCTCCGCGCTGCGGGTGCTCCAGGCCCGGCTGCTGGAGCGCAAGCGCCAGGAGGAGCAGGCCAAGCTCGACGGGCTGAAGACCGACGCGGCCGGCTCCTGGGGCGACCAGATGCGCTCGTACGTGCTGCACCCGTACCAGATGGTGAAGGATCTGCGTACCGAGCAGGAGACGGGCAATCCGGGCGCGGTCTTCGACGGCGAGCTGGACAGCTTCATCGAGGCCGGCATCCGCTGGCGTAAGCAGCGGCAGCTGGCCGTCGACGCCGGGTGACCGTTCCGTCGCCCGGACCGGTTCGATGAGGACGACAAATTTCACCTAGCTGACAACATCGGGCGCCGCCCCGGCGCCGGACTTGGCGTTTCCGTTACACCGCGTAGACTCACCACCCGTGATTCAGCTTGAGCAAGTGACCAAGACGTACCCGAAGGCGTCCCGGCCGTCGCTGGACAACGTGTCGGTGGGGATTGAGAAGGGCGAGTTCGTCTTCTTCATCGGCCCATCCGGTTCAGGTAAGTCCACGATCATCAAGCTGCTGCTGCACGAGGTGACCCCCAACAAGGGCAAGGTCGTCGTCAACAGCCGGGACGTCACATCGATGCGGTCGTGGAAGATCCCCCACTTCCGCCGCTCGATCGGTTGTGTCTTCCAGGACTTCCGCCTGCTACCCAACCGCACCGCGTACGAGAACGTGGCATTCGCCCTCGAAGTGATCGGCAAGACCAAGGCGGTCGCCCGGCGGGTCGTGCCCGAGGTGCTGGAGCTGGTCGGGCTCGGTGGCAAGGAGCACCGGTACCCGCACGAGCTGTCCGGTGGTGAGCAGCAGCGGGTGGCGGTCGCGCGGGCGTTCGTCAACCGCCCGCTGATCCTGCTGGCCGACGAGCCGACCGGAAACCTGGACCCGGACACGTCGATCGAGATCATGCGGCTGCTCGACCGGATCAACCGGACCGGTACCACCGTGGTGATGGTCACCCACGACTCCAACATCGTGAACCAGATGCGTCGGCGCGTGATCGAGATCGAGAGCGGTCGGATCGTGCGTGACCAGGCCCGTGGTGTCTACGGCTGACCCCCTGGTCGCGTCGTCCCCCGCTTCGACCACGAACGATCCTCTGCGGAGATCCGGAAGGAACCCCCGATGCGCGTGAAGTACGTCATGTCCGAAGTCCTCGTCGGGCTGTGGCGCAACGTCACCATGACGATCGCGATGATCATTACGATGGCGGTCTCGCTCACCATGCTCGGCGCCAGCGGCCTGATGTTCCTTCAAGTCAACAGCATGAAGGACTTCTACTACAGCAAGATCGAAGTCGCGATGTTCCTGGCTCAGGACGCGACGCCGGACCAGAAGGCCAGCCTGGACGCCAAACTCAAGAGCGATCCGCTGGTCAAGGACTTCGTCTTCGAGTCCCGGGCCGAGGCGTACACGAAGTTCAAGGACATGTATCGGGACGCGCCCGACCTGGTCGGCGCCGTGAACGAGAACCAGCTTCCGGAGTCGTACCGGGTGCGGCTGAACAACCCCGAACAGTTCACCCAGATCTACGACAAGTACAAGGGCACCGAGGGCATCGACCAGATCATCGACCAGCGCAAGCTGCTCGACAAGGTCTTCAACATCCTCGACTCGGTCCGGAACCTGGCACTGGGAGCCGCGGCGATCATGGCCTTGGCCGCGTTGCTGCTGGTCGCGAACACCATTCAGGTGGCCGCGTACAGCAAACGGCGCGAGGTCGCGGTCATGAAGCTGGTCGGCGCCTCGAACTGGTTCATCCAGGCACCATTCGTGCTGGAGGCGGTGGTCGCCGGCCTGGTCGGCTCGATCCTGGCCTTCGGCCTGCTGGCGATCTTCAAGTGGTTGCTGCTGGACGGCTCGCTGCGGGATCTGACGAACCTGCTCACCCAGATCGAGTGGAGCAGCGTACTGCTGATGTTCCCGGTCATGGCCGGCGTCGGCTGCCTCGTCAGCGCGGTCACCGCCTGGATCACGCTCCGGTTCTACCTGCGGGTCTAGTTTTCGCCCGGCCCAGCCGCTCCGGTTCTGGTTTCCGCTGGCCCCGCCCGCGTTGGGCGGTCAGGGGGTGGGGGTGGTTTCCGCTGGCGTCGCCCAGTCTGGGCCGTCAGGGGGTGGGGTGGTTTCCGCCGGCCCCGCCCACTCTGGGCGGTCAGGGGGTGGGGGTGGTTTCCGCCGGCCCCGCCCACTCTGGGCGGTCAGGCTTGATCCCGTCGTGGGCGGGGCCGGCGGAAACCATCGTTGGGCTCGGTCTTCGGGTGGGGCCGGCGGGAACTTTGGTTGGCTCGATTTTCGGCCGGGCGGTCGGATCCGTTCGGCCCGGTCCCGGCGGTGGGCCTGCGGGGTGGATTGAGCGGGGCTGGCGGGTAGCGGGGCTGGCGGGTGTTGTCGGGTGGGAAGCTCTGGCGGCTGGACTGTGTTGTCGGGGTTGCCGCTGTTGTCGGGGTGGTTGGTAAATCGGCTGGGCGTGGCGGGTGGGCCGGGTAACATGGTGCGGCTCAGATGATCTAGAGGGGGGTGGCGCGGATGCCACGGGAGAAGGGGCGGAAGGTCGTCGCCTCCAACCGGAAGGCGCGCCACGACTACGCCATCCTGGACACGTACGAGGCCGGCATGGCGTTGACCGGTACCGAGGTCAAGTCGCTGCGCGCGGGCCGGGCCTCGCTGGTCGACGCGTTCGCCCAGGAGCGCAACGGCGAGCTGTTCCTGCACGCCATGCACATCCCGGAGTACACCCAGGGCACCTGGACCAACCACGAGCCACGGCGGACCCGCAAGCTGTTGCTCAAGCGGATCGAGATCGACCGGTTGATCGGCAAGCTCCGGGAGAGCGGGCTCACCCTGGTGCCGCTCCAGGTCTACTTCTCGGACGGCTGGGCCAAGGTCGAGATCGGGCTGGCCAAGGGCAAGAAGTCGTACGACAAGCGGCAGGACCTCGCCAAGCGGGACGCGGACCGGGAGATCGCCCGGGTCGTCGGCCGGCGCGGTAAGGGCATGCGCTGACGGATGAAAGGAAGGGCACCTTCTTATCGCTTTTTGTATAGGAAGGGCCCCCTCCTAACCTCTTGGGCGAACCTCGCTGCCCACCCAGGCGGCCTTGCCGGGGGCCCGGCCAAGGCTGGGCTGCCTTGCGGGGGGCTCGGCCAGGCTGCCTTGCTGGGGCCTGCGCAGGCTGCCTGGCGGGGTTCGGATGGGCTGGTCGGGGTGTTTGGGGTGATTGGGGCCGGTGTGCCTGCTGTTGGTCCTGATTCGCGGTGGGGGATCGGGGATGAACTTGGGGTGGGCGGGCGTTAGACTTGGGGTGGCTGAGATCTTCAGCCAGCCTGGCCACGACAGTCGTGGCGGGCACCATCCAGGGGGTGACTGGTTTCGACTTCGTTCGTTACGGCAGGGGAAGCGAGCCGAGGAAGCCGACGTCGTCTCGATAATCGGTCGTCGGAAACCTATAAGCGCCAAGGTTAATCGCGCTGACTACGCTCTCGCCGCCTGAGGCGAGTAGCTAGTCTGTCGGCCTGGGAGTGCCTTCGACCCAGTTAGCCGGCATCAGCTAGAAGGCTGGCCAATCGGACCCGGTCGCGGGGTCCGTGCGGCGAGATTAATCAGCGGCTGGGCCCGTCACACCGACTCGCTCGCGTGATCGGTGGGGCCGAGTAGAGGCACAGCGAGCTGCGCTCGGAGAAGCCCTGACAAGGCGCCGAAGGACCCGGGTTCGATTCCCGGCACCTCCACGAATGCACCACACGACACGGCGGCGGCCCCACCCGATCACCCGGGTGGGGGAGGGGGGGGCGTGTAGTGGTGGGGGGGGAGGGAGTCGGGACAAGTGGGGGGGGGTGGGGGGGGTCAGGGGCAGACAACCCCCAACCTTCTAGAAAAAAAGCACCCGAGGGAGGGGGGGGGGG
>NZ_JBTIXF010000018.1:0-99631 GCF_055793945.1 Plantactinospora sp. A48
CACCGCAGTCCTCAACGCCCTCAACAACGCCACCACCACCGTCCCCGGCACCCCACCCACCAGCAACCCACCCACCAGCGCACCCCCGACCAGCAACCCACCCACCAGCGCGCCTCCCGGCGGGGGCCAGCAGATCGTGGGTGGGCAGTCGGGTCGGTGTGTGGACGTGCCGAACTCGACCACCACGAACGGCACCCAGGTGCAGTTGTGGGACTGCGGCAGCGCCACGGGCCAGCGCTTCACCTACACCTCGGGCAAGCAGTTGCAGGTGTACGGCAACAAGTGCCTGGACGCGAACGGTAAGGGCACGACCAACGGCACCACGGTGATCATCTGGGACTGCAACGGTGGCACCAACCAGCAGTGGAACGTCAACTCCAACGGCTCGATCACCGGCCAGCAGTCCGGCCTGTGTCTCGACGCCAATGGCGCCGGCACGGCGAACGGGACGAAGCTGATCCTGTGGGCCTGCAACGGCGGCTCCAACCAGCGGTGGAGCCTGCGCAGCTAGGTCATCTCCGCGCCGCTGTCCCGGCCCGGCCCGGGTCGGGACAGCGGCGATACGCGTGTCGCGACCCGCCATCGAATCCGAGGAATGACCAGTGACGAGGCTCCGATACGGGCTTCGGTGCCGACCGGCGCTTCAGCCGAGGGTGAGCCGGAGGTACCGCCACGCGAACCACGCCACCACGATCACCGACGACCCTGCTCGAATCGCACCTCGGCGAGCTGCACCATCGCGCAGCAGCCGTCCTCGCCGCCGTCACTGATCAGTCTGTCCAGTAGGTCAGCTGCTCGGTCAAGCCGCCCCCGCCCGCCGCCATGCGTCGCCGGTACCGTGCTGGCCATGACCACCGCCCTTCCCCGTACCGAGATGGGTGCACCACGCTGGTGCCCGACACGCCTGACCAGCGTTGCGCCAGGCCGACCGGCGCGGGATGCCGCAGACCGCGGCGAACGGGCTGCGACGCTTCGGTAGGGCAGGAAAGTGGTTCGCGACACAAGGGGAAGACATACAAATGGTGGACGATGAAGTAGCGGAATTGGCTGAAATATGGGGGCCTCCCACCTATTCAGATCCGGTCAGCGATGATCGGCTGGCTCAATTTGCGGGCGTTGTGCCCGGTCTGCTGCTGGCGTATTGGCGTAGGTACGGATTCGCCGGCTTCGGTAATGGGTTGTTCTGGTTGTGCGATCCCGAAGTGTGGCAGCCGGCGGTCGACGCATGGACGAACGGCCTTGGCCTACCGAGAGAAGAACGATGGATCGCGGTGAGCCGCAGTGCGTTCGGCGATTTGCAGGTGTGGGGACAGCAGACGGGTTCACGGTTGGCGATCACCGCGCAGTACGGATGGGTGGTCCCTTCGTATCGGTTGGGCCGCGTGATGTCAGACGATGACCGCGATAACCGGATCTACGCGCTGTTGATGTGCCAGGACCGCCGCAGTGTTGACCTTGACGGCACCGACAAGAAGCCGTTGTTCGATCGGATACGCGCACTGCGTGGCCCGGTGGGCCCCGAGACCATCTATGGCTTTGTCCCGGCCCTGGGTCTCGGCGGGGCGCCGCGACCCGACCGGGCAGAGATCTTCAACGGACCCGTCCATCTGGAGTTGCTCGCCGAGTTCTCCGAGCGTCGCATCGTGGACAAGGAAGACCTCCTGCGCATGTGGATCGGTCAGTGACCGGCCCAGGCGCCGCCGACGGCCGGACGGCAGCTGAGCACCACCGAGCACGGCCGCGCCTCACCGGCGGGTGCCCGTCCAGCAGCCGAGAAGGCCGGCGTTGACGGTGTGGCGTCCAGTGCGGGCCACCGACACAGGCCTGCATGGACGTGTCGCGCGCCTACTGACCAGTGAGCCGACCGACGATGCGGGATGGCCGGCCGATCTGCCGGCCGGTACGACGGAAGTGGTCATCGTCGAAGACACTCCCAACCCGACAGCCACTCTGAAAGTGCAGACCAGCGGGGGCGCCGCGCCGAAGAACACGTGGGTGAGGTTTGACCAGCTCGCTGTACGCGATGCGTCCGTAGAAGGGTGACTGCGGTGTCAATGGGAGTGATTCAGATCGCGGTCGTCGGCTTGGCCGTGCTTCTGCGACTGACAGCATTCGGCTGGTTCGCCATCATCGCGGTCATCGTGAGCGCCATATCGCTCGGCATCGTGCCCGCGATCGTGCTGGGGCCGCTGATCTACGCCGGATTCTCCGCGCCACAGTCTGCCTGGCCCCTGCTTATCGCGGCAGACCTTCTGCTTCTGGTGTGCGCGTTGACGTTCGAAGACGGCGGCGACAACACATCCGCAAGTCCGCTACAGGTGCTCGTCGGCAGCCGTGGACTGTCCGGTAGCGCCACGGATAAGGCGTTCCGGTTCTGCGGTACCGCCTACCTGCTAACCCTGCCGGCACTGGTGACCTGGACGATTGTCGGTTAGAGCGGCAGCAGCGCGAAGCCGACGTCCTGTCCGGTGTCGAAGAGCACTCGTCGCTCGATGGATCCCCGACCGCACTGGATTCGGCAAAGATCAGCAACGGCCGACCGAACGTTGCCAGCCAACTGCCGTCGGCCGCGTAGGCCATCGGATCGTCCACCACGGTGGGTTGGGCCGGAGGCACCACCATGCGAACCAACCAGCGACCTTCGCAGGCACGCCGCTGCCGCTGCTCCCGGCAGTTCAAAGCCTCAAGATGATCTCGAACAGCCGTCGTCACGAGACAGCACACGACCGGCCATCGGCTGATGGTACTGACACCACTCACGGGCTGCTAGCATTGCTGTCAACCGTGCGGACGTGAAGGAGGGATCGTGGCAGCCCTGAGCATCAGAGATCTCGACGACGCGGTCCGCGAGAAGTTGCGGGTCCGCGCAGCGCAGCACGGCAAGTCCATGGAATCCGAAATTCGGGACATCCTCACCGCCGCCGTCGCCGAGGATGCGCCAGGCAACGATCTGTTCAGCGCACTGGTCGACCGATTCGCCAGGCTGGGCGGCGTCGAGCTGGACCTGCCAGCCCGATCGACTCCACCCCGCGCGGCGAGTCTGCCCGAGTGATGATCGTCCTCGACACCGACGTCGTCTCCGAACTCATGCGGGTTGAGCCCGCCCCTACAGTGCTCGCGTGGCTTCGGCAGCATGCAGGCGTCGGCCTGTACACCACAGTCGTCACTGTCGCCGAGATCCGTTACGGCATCGCACGGCTACCCGAGGGCCAACGCAGGGAATCGCTGCACCAGGCCGCCAACGAGATCTTCGCCGCCTTCCCGCGACAGGTGCTGCCCTTCGATCTCGCGGCAGCCAGCTCCTATGCCGACGTGGTCGCTGGTCGAGACCGACTCGGCCAGCCGATCGACGGCTTCGACGCCCAGATCGCCGCCATCTGCCGCACCCAGGTTGCCGCTCTCGCCACCCGAAACGTCAAGGACTTCGCCGACACTGGCATCGAGGTCATCGATCCCTGGCAGGAGACGACCGCCAGCGGGCGCTGAACCGCTCTGCGGCGTCCGAGCGACCATCGACACGATCTCCGATCGTGATTCCCGGCGAAAGGCCACCGTCAATCGCCGTCCTGCCTTGACGGACTCGTCATGAGAACCGCAACCGCCCAGGTCAGCCTCGAGGTCAAATCATCGAGTGGGACGGGCGGGACTTGAACCCGCGACCGAGGGATCATGAGATCAAGCAGCCGGATTCGGCTGTACGGATGGCTGTACAGCCAAGCCAACGGCAAACACCTAGCGATCTGGTTGTGGAAGTCCTGCTTGAGCAGGTTGAAGAGATCGTGCAGCTGGATGGGGCTCTGGGGTGCACGGGTCGGTCCGTCAGGGCGTCAGGATGATGCGCCCGCCGACGCCCCCCATTTCCAAGAGTTCGTGCGCCTCACGGGCCTGGTCGAACGGGAAGGCTCGCGCGACGCGGAGGGTGAGCACACCATCGTCGACGAGTTTCGACAGTTTGGTGAGCCGGTTCCCGTCAGCGAAGACCTCCTGCACGACGACGCGCGTGCCACGGATGGGCGGCGGGGCGAAGGGGGCGACGAGCGCAACGAAAGTGCCGGCGCCACGGAGTGCCTGATGGGCGGTGATGCCGAGGATCGCAGCGTCGATCACGGCGTCCACGCCGCCGGGGACGATCCGGCGTACGGCGGCACCGAGATCGTCCGACGAGGTGACGATCTCCGACGCGCCCAGGGCGCGTACGCGGTCGGCGTCGTGCGGGCGGGCTAGCGCGACCGTACGCAGCCCCCGGATCGCCGCGAGTTGGAGGGCGAATCCGCCGACGCCACCGGAGGCACCAGTGACCAGAAGCGTCTGCCCCGGTGCCAGCCCGGCGAGGTCAAGTGCGCGATCTGCCGTCAACCCGTTCAGCGGCAGCGTGGCCGCGTCGGTCAGCGGCACCGATGTCGGGGCGGGCGCGACGGCGGACTCGTCCAGCACCACGTATTCGGCGTGTGTGCCACCAGCGAACAGCAGGTCGCGCAGCCCGATCACCTCGTCGCCGGGCTGGAACCGGACGATATCCGACCCAGTGGCGTCGACGTGCCCGGCTACGTCCCAGCCAAGCCCGTACTGCGGCATTGGCGGCATGAGGCCGGCGGCGGTGAGGCGGCCGGCTCGGGCGGACAGGTCGATGGGATTGACAGCGGAGGCCGCGACCTTGACCCGGACCTGGTGGGGGCCGGGTTCGGGGAGTGGCAGATCGGCGACTTCGAGTACGTTCGGATCGCCTGGTTGGCGAACGATGATCGACTTCATAGGATCAACGCTAGGTAGCGATCGCTCGACCGAGAAGACGGCACTCAGAAGTGCCCAGGGCACCCGGAGGAGCCGTCATGGCAACCATCAGCGCTGCGGAGAAGCGGGAGACCCGTAGGCGCGAGTACAACGCCAACTTAGCCGAATGCCCCGGCCACGAAGTGCTCGCGACACTGAGTGATAAATGGGTCACGCTGGTCATCAGTGCCCTGGCCGACGGGCCGCTGCGACACAGCGAGGTCTCGCGCATCGTCGCCGGCGCGAGCCAGAAGATGCTCACCCAGACCCTTCGCAAGCTGGAACGTGACGGCCTGGTCGAGCGCACCGTCACCGCCTCGGTCCCGCCGCGGGTCGACTACGAGCTCACGCGCCTTGGTCACGACCTGCTTCCGCTCCAGCGGGCCATCAAGACCTGGGCGGAGAGCCACATCGAGGCCGTCCACGCCGCTCGGGCAGGGTACGACGCCACCGAGTAGCCCGACACCGCCACGGTTCGATTCCCGTCGCCCGCTCAGACACGATGGCCCAGGTCAGGGACAGGGCCGCACGCATCGATGAGTGAGCTGTGCGTTGCATCAAGGCGAGAGCTGCGATCCGGATTGATGACAGGCGGTGCCGGCACCAAAGGCTGACTCACTCGGGCTGCGGAGAGGATCACCTCTGAGGAGGGTCGGGGTTCGGGGCAGAGCCCCGAGGTCTTCGCTCTTGCATCGCCCGGCGTTCCCTGCCGGCCCGGCCGATGCCGGCCGGAGGTCGCCAGCAGGCCGGGGCGGACGCATCCGTCAAGCATGTGGTGGGACTAGACAGGGGAACCCTCGGCATCGGCGGCCGACGCGTCCTCATCTCGCGGCAATGGTCCGGCAAGACGCTGACCGACCACCGGGCCGACCGGCGCGACTGGGTCAAAGCACAGCTCGGCGTCACCACCGACGCCGACACCGCACCGGCCGGCGGCGAACAACGCCACGCCTGGGAACTCGCCAAACCCACCGACCCGGACGTCGCCCCGCTCGGGCACCGGGTCCTGCGGGCCATCTCCGAACGCATCCAATGGCGCGCACAACTCGACACCGCCAGACGCAACCAGGCACCACCCGACGTCTCGGCAACCGCCACAGCGCAGGAGGGAGCAGCATGAAGACCCGGACCATCGAACCGCTGTGTACGGCTGAGGACGTGTCGACCTTCCTCGGCATCCCAGTGAGCACCCTCTACCAGTGGCGGTACCGCAGATCGGACCGAAGGCATCTCGGGTCGGCCGGCACCTGCGTACGACCCGGCCGACGTGCGCGCCTGGCTGGAAGAGGCGGCAGACCGATGAGCGTGGTCAAGCGCCCCAACGGTAAGTGGCGTGCCCGGTACCGGGATGCCGCCGGCAAGGAGCACGCTCGGCACTTCGACCGCAAGGTCGACGCCGATCGGTGGCACGCCGCGATGAGGACGGCGCTTGCCCGCGGCGAGTGGGTCGATCCGGCTCTCGCACGAGTTACCGTGGGCGACTGGGCTGCCCGGTGGCTCGTCAACCAGGTGCAGCTCAAGCCGTCGACTCGCCAGCGGTACGGCAGTCTCCTGCGGGTGCAGGTGCTCCCGGTGTGGGAGCGCGTCCCGCTTTCGGCAGTCACGCACGCCGACGTTGGTGAGTGGGTGCGACGCATGACGCAGGGCGGTCTTGCGCCGTCCACGGTTCGGCAAGCACATCGGGTGTTCTCGCTGCTACTGGCTCTGGCGGTTCGGGATGGTCGGCTCACTCGCCACGTCGCGGCCGGTGTGCGCCTTCCCCGCGTCGGGCGCGCGGACAAGGTGTTCCTGACGCACGGCCAGGTGGGCGAGCTGGCGGCAGCGGCAGAGCCGCACGGGCTCATCATCCGGGTGCTGGCCTACACGGGGCTGCGCTGGGGGGGAGCTGGCCGCGCTTCGGGTCCGGCGGGTCGATCTGGTGAAGCGTCGGCTGCTGGTAGCGGAGTCGGTGACCGAGGTCAACGGCCGGGCCGTGTTCGGTACGCCGAAGACGCACCAACGCCGGTCGGTGCCGCTCCCCCGGTTCCTGGTCGAACCGATCGCCGCACAGATCGCCGGCCGCACCGCTGACGAGCTGGTGTTCACGTCCCCGGGCACGCCTCGGTGGCGATGACGCTGGACGTGTACGCGGACCTGTCCGAGGACGACTTGGACCAGGGTGGCGGACCGGCTCGACCGGGCGGCGGGTCGTGCTGCTGCGGACTCAGTGCGGACTGATGGCGTCGGTCCGGATCTTGACGCGGTTCGTCCGGACCGGCAACAGCATGGCTGAGCTGGACGTTTGCCTGGTGGGGCGGGCGGGACTCGAACCCGCGACCGAGGGATTATGAGTCCCCTGCTCTAACCGGCTGAGCTACCGCCCCCTGCCGGGCGAAAGCCTAACCTACCCGGCCGCGCCGCCCCAGCGCCCGACCCGCCCGACCATCGACGTGGAGCGGGTCGCAGGGCCGTCCAGGAACAGAGTCCGGAGAGCGAGGCCGGGAAGCAGGAGGCCCGGGGGCGGGGTCAGCGGTGGAGGGCGCGGATGATGGCGCCGGCGGAGCGCCAGCCGCTGGCCAGGGCGCCCTGGGTCGACGGGCTGTCGCGGTGATCTCCGGCTACCCAGATCCGGTCGCCGAGGGCCACCTGCGCCCGTAGCCGGCCTCGGGGCGGCGGGGCGGCCGGCAGCGCGTTCGGCAGTTCCACAGTCGACAGGTGGGTCCAGTCGGCGGTGTCCCGACCGTACAGTCGGGTCAGCTCGGCCCGGACGACCGGCTCGGGCGGTGCGACCGGGCCGACCACGGAGGTCGCCATCAGGTGCCGGCCCGGCGGCGCGTACGACGGCGCGGCGTTGCTGAGCACGACGGTGTTCGCGACGATCGCCCGCCGGTCGCCGTCGAGCAGCAGGATCGGCTCGGCCAGCGGGGCGACCGGCGCCGCGTGATAGTACGTGCTGAGCGCGTGCATCCGGGGCCGGTCGAGCGTCGGCAGCAGGTCGGCCGCGCCACCCGGATCGGTGGCCACCAGTACGGCTCGGCAGCGCAGCTCGTCGTCGGCTGTCCGCACCCGGCCCGGTGCCACCGCCGTCACCCGGGCCCCGACCCGGATCCGCTCGGCGGGCAG
The DNA here is from genome assembly GCF_055793945.1 of Plantactinospora sp. A48. Taxonomy (NCBI): domain Bacteria; kingdom Bacillati; phylum Actinomycetota; class Actinomycetes; order Micromonosporales; family Micromonosporaceae; genus Plantactinospora; species Plantactinospora sp. A48. The sequence goes on from NZ_JBTIXF010000018.1 coordinate 7,873, forward strand.
GGGCGCGGCGACGGCCTCGGGCAGCCGGCGCATCCCGCCGGAAGGTATCCCGATCCGGCCCCGGACGAACGATCGCAGCACCATCGCGAGGACGTGGCTGGACGTCTCCAGTCGACGGTCGGCGAAGACGCCCGACAGGAACGGCCGGAGCACCTCCTCGATGATCCGGTCGGACAGCCCGGCCCGGCGCAGCGCGCGTTCGGCGTCGGTCTCCGGCGCGGCCAGCAGCCGGGACACCGGCAGGGTGGCGTAGCCGGCGGCGAGCGCCGCGAAGCGTACCCGGTCGACCAGGGTGCCCACCCCGGCGCGCACGCCGGCCACGGCCCCGGTGGGTTCGCGCAGGGGGTGGCTCAGCCGGTGCAGCCGGTCGCCGCGTCGGACCAGCACTCCCGAGGTGAAGTAGCCCATCCGCAGCGTCGGCACGTCGACCAGCCGACGCAGCCTCGGGTACGAGTTGTTCAGCACCTGGAAGCCGCGATCGAGCAGGAACCCGTCCCGCTCGTCGGTGGCGACCCGGCCGCCCAGCCGGTCGGCGGCCTCGACGAGGCGCCAGGACAGGCCGGCCTGGTGCAGCCGGCGGGCCGCGGCGAGGCCGGCCAGGCCGCCGCCGACGATGACGACGTCACAGCTGTCCGACGGCCCGGTCACGCTGGTTGCCCTCCTCGGTCGGATCGGTCCGGGACAGCGCGCCGGGCCACCAGATCCACCGACCGATGTCGTACGTCAGGGCCGGCACCAGCAGCGAGCGGACGACGATCGTGTCGAGCAGCACCCCGGCGGCGACCGCGACCCCGATCTCGACGAGCACGACGAGCGGTAGGACGGCGAGTGCCGAGAAGGTCGCGGCCAGCACCACCCCGGCCGAGGTGATCACCGCACCGGTGACCACGAGACCCTTGAGCACCCCGGTCCGGGTGCCGCGCTTCCCGGACTCCTCCCGGACCCGGGTCATCAGGAAGATGTTGTAGTCGATGCCGAGCGCGACCAGGAAGACGAACGCGAACAGCGGGAACGCCGCGTCCACCCCCGGGAAACCGAAGACGTACGTGAACAGCAGCGAGCAGAGCCCGAGGGTGGCCAGGAACGACAGCACCACCGTGATGATCAGCAGGATCGGCGCGACGATCGAGCGCAGCAGCAGGGCCAGGATCACCGCGATCACGGCGAGGACCACCGGGATGATGACGTTCCGGTCCCGCACCGAGGCGTCGGCGGTGTCCAGGTCGATCGCCGTGAAGCCGCCCACCACGGCGTCCGCGCCGGGCACCGCGTGGACGGCGGTACGGATCTTCCGTACCGTCTCCTCCGCCTGCTGGCTGTCGGCCGCGGCGGACAGCGTGGCCTGGAGCTGGATCCGGCCGTCGACGACCTTCGGCGCCGGTGCGGGCTGACCCGGCGATCCACCGGGTTGGCCCGGCTGGCCTGGTGCCGTACCCGGCTGACCGGGTTGGCCTGGTTTCGCACCCGGCTGGCCGGAGCCGCCGGGGTCGGCGGCGCCGCCCGGGCCGCCCTGGGCGGGCAGCGGTTGCACCGAGGCCACCCCCGGCACGCCCTTCACCACCCCGGCCACCCGGTCGGCGCTGCCGGCCACCGCGAAAATGGTCACCGGGCTGCCCTGTCCGCCGGGGAAGTGCCGGCTGATGACCTGCTGACCGGTCTTCGCGTCGGTGTTCTCGGTGAACTGGTCGGTCTGGCCCAGCTTTGTCGCGCCCAGTTGGGTGAGCCCGAACGCCAGCGCGACGAGCACCAGCGAGGTGGTCAGCCAGACCGGCCGGGACCGGCGGCCGACGAACCGGCCGATCGACCCCCAGATCCGTCCGGTGCTCGGCTGGTCGTCGTCGCGCGGCATCCGGGGCCAGAACGCCCAGCGCCCGCCGAGCAGCAGCAGGGCCGGGAGCAGGGTGAGCATCACGACCAGGGTGGCCGCGATGCCGACCGCCGTGACCGGGCCGAGCGACCGGTTCGAGTTGAGGCCGGACAGCAGCAGGCAGAGCAGGCCAGCGATGACCGTGAGACCGGACGCGCCGATCGCTGGCGCGGCCCCGCGCCAGGCCGCCTTCATGGCGTCGACCGGGCGGGCGTGATGGTGCAGTTCCTCCCGGTAACGCGCGATCATCAGCAGCGCGTAGTCGGTGCCGGCGCCGAAGACCAGCACCGTGAGGATGCCCTGGGACTGGCCGTTGAGCTTGACCACATCGGCCTTGGCCATGAAGTAGACCGCGACGGCAGCCATCGTGTACGACATGCCGGCGGCCAGCAGCGGGATGATCCACAGGATCGGGCTGCGGTAGACGATCAGCAGGATGACCAGCACCACGCAGAGGGTGACCAGCAGCAGTGGGCCGTCGATCGAGGAGAATACGTCGATCAGGTCGGCGAGGATTCCGGCCGGCCCGGCCACGTGGACGGAGAGTCCGTCGGTGTTCGCGCCGGTGATCGACCGGAGCTGGTCGGTGACCGATCGGATCTGCTCACCCTCGGAGCTGTCGATGGGTACGACGATCTGCAACGCCTGCCCGTCCTCGCTCGGTATCGGCGGCGACAGTGGGGTGATCACGCCCGGGACCTGGGCGAACCGCTGCGCGTCGGAGTTGGCCCGGGTCTTGTCCGCGGCGGTGACGCCACCGGGTCGCTCGTACACCACCAGCGCGGGGGTGGTCTGCCGCTCGACGAAGCCCTTGGCCAGGTTCTGCGCCTTGGTCGCCTCGGCGTCGGCCGGCAGGAAGGAGGCGTTGTCGTTGGTGCTGACCTCGGCGAGCTTGCCGGAGTACGGGCCGGCGAAGGCGCCGACCGCCAGCCAGGCCACGACCACCGCCACGGCGATGGACACCGCTGTACGGGTCCGCATCATCCGCCTCCAGCCAGGTTATCGACGCAGAAAACGACGCATCGGAGTCTAGGGTGCTCGACCCGGATGCGCAGCGGACCGGCCCGGTCGCGCCGGGGACGCTCGTTCGACGACGAAGATGCCCCACCGAGGACGGTCGAACCCCGGAAACGACGATGCCCGCCGGCAACGGTCGGCGGGCGGTGATCGGAGAACAACTCCCCCGATCGGACTCGAACCAGTAACCTGCTGAATTTGCCGATATCTATCGCTGTCGCGGCTGATCATCGCCAGATCCAGTCCCCGAGCAGGTATGACACCGCCGCCCTGGTGTTGGTGGACTCGCATCGTCGACGCCGTCGAAGCGTTCCGGACGGCGTCGACGAGCCGGCGGAACCCGTGCGGCCCGCTGGCCGCCGGGTTCGTCCGGTCCGAACACCTCGCTAGGATCATCGAGGTCGTTGTCCAGGAGGCCATCGACATGGATTCATGAACAGCAGCCGACGACCCGTGGGTCCGGCTGGTCCTGGTGTGCCGCCCCCCGGTGGGCCGTCGCGGTACGGAACCGTGAGCACGGCGTCCACGGCACACCATCGACCATCCGCCAACCGATGAGAGGCAGAACCCCACCATGACGGCGCCATCAGACCAGCAACCGGTCGCTGCGGATCCGGCGGTTGCCGGGCGCGCAGCCGAAGAGGATCTGCGGGCGTTGTTCGGACAGTCCATCGCCGTCTTCGCGTCGCTCGCCGGACCGGCGCATACGGTGGAGACGGCGAACCCGGCGTTTTTCGCCGCCATCGGCGAAGGACGGGGGCGCACCGGGGTTGCGCTCGCCGAACTGGCGCCTGAACTGGCCGGTCAGGGCTTCATCGCTCGACTGGACCGGGTCTACCGCACGGGTGAGCCCTACACGGGTCGGGACGCACCGGTCGTGCTGGGCACCGGCACGCACGCGCGGGAAGCGTTCTTCGACTTCACCTACGAGCCGCGCCGGGCCGCCGACGGCACCGTGACCGGAATCGGGGTGATCGGCGTGGAGACCACCCAGGTCAGACATGCCCAGCATCTGATGGCCGAACACCGTGCCCTGCTGGAGCAGATCGCCCGGCAGGCACCTCTGACCGAAGTCCTCGACGGAATGGCCCGCTGTATCGAGGATCTCGCGCCGCAAGAGGTGCTCGTCTCCGTACTGCTCGCCGATCCTGACGGCCGGCACCTGCGGCACGGCGCCGCGCCCAGCCTGCCGGACTTCTACAACCAGGCCATCGACGGGATCGCCACCGGTGAAGGCGTCGGTTCCTGCGGCACCGCCGCACACCGGCGGGAACCGGTCATCGTCACCGACATCACCACCGACCCGTTCTGGGACGACTTCCGGGACCTGGCCGGCCGAGCCGGCCTGGCCGCCTGCTGGTCCACACCGATCCTGGCCCGCGACGGCGCCCTGCTGGGCACGTTCGCCATGTACCACCGCACTCCCCGTGTCCCCCACGACACGGATCTCGCTCTCGCCCGGGTCTTCACCGGCACCGCGGCCCTGGCCATCGAACGCCACCACATCGAGCAGGCACAGCAGGCCGCCGAAGCGCGCGCCAGGGCAGCCCACGACGAGTTGGCCAAGGCCGTCCGCGTGGAACGGGAACTACGCGCCGAGGCCGAGCAGCGCGCCACGGCAGCAGCGGAACTCGCCGCCCGGATACGCACCGCCGCGGCCGCGCAGGCCACCATGCCGCACCCCGAGCAATGTCAACTCGGCGGCACCACCGGATGCACCGCACCAGCCGAGATCAAGATCGCCGATTCCTGGGGCGACTCGGCATGGGGCTGCCCCGACCACGTCGAAGAAGCCATCATCAACGTGCGGTCGGTGTTCATCGCCAACGAAGAACTCGGCGGCCTGGCCGCCTACGTCAACCGCTGACCCGCACGGTAACGGGCGGGACGCCGGCCACCGCCGGCCCGGGGACCCCTTGCCCGGGTTGACCGACGGGCACGGGACCTGGCTCAGTAGCCGACCTGCCCTGCCCCGCGACAGACCCGTGTCGCTTGTCGGCGGGTGCGGCAGCGCATCCAGCCTGGCCACGGAGTGCCAGGTCAACTCGGCACTTCCTCCCGTCGCCGGTCATCGCTGGCCGCAGCGGGGAGGGCGTTGTCGATCAGGACGGCGGCGATGGCGGCGGCAGTGGGGAAGGCGTCGGCGTTGAGGACCCGGGTACGGGCCGCGGCACCGTCGATGAGCAGCGCGAGCTGCTCGCCGAGCTGCTCGGGGTCGGCGGCGCCGGCTTCGCGGGCGGTGTCGGCGAGCCGCGCGGCGACGGCCTTCTTGTAGTCGCGTGCGTGCCGCGATGCGGGGTGCTGAGGGTCGTGGAGTTCGACGGCGGCGGCGATGTAGGGGCACAGGGGGGTGGTGGAGGGGATGTCGAAGGCGGCGAGGAGCCGTTCGCGGGGCGTGAGGTCGGTCCGGTCGAACACGTCGGACAGAACGGAGGGGTCGAACCGGCGCAGGTATTCGGCGACGAGTTCGTCCTTGCCGGTGAAGTGCTGGTAGGCCGTGCGCTTGGACACCTGGGCCACCGCGCAGAGCTCGTCCATGCCGGTGCGGTTGATGCCCTGCTCGCGGAACAGCTGCTGGGACGCGCTGAGGATGCGCTCGCGGGCCCCTCGCCCACGGCGGCGGCCCGTGGGGCCCTTCTCCAACTCCGTCATGGGTCGATGGTACCCCCATCAGGTAACGACCGGTGTACTTAGTTTGCACTCCGGCCACCCGCCCCGTACCGTAGGCACACGGGTCGGTGTACATAACACCGTCACTCCGGGTGCACACAGCACCAGCGATTCAAAGGGGAGACCATGGCGCGGCCAGATGGGCCGCCCCGACGAGATCGCCACCGCCGCCCTCTTCCTCGCCTCCGACGACTCCAGCTACGTCAACGGCATGGAACTCGTAGCCGACGGTGGGACCATCGCCAGCTGGACCGGACAACACCCACGACCAGGGCAGGACATCCCATGAGCAACATCAGCATCATCGGCACCGGAAACATGGCCCGCACCATCGGTGCGCGGGCGACAGCGGGCGGGAACACCGTCGAGGTCATGGGCCGCGATCAGGCCAAGGCCGCTGACCTGGCCAAGGCGCTCGGCGGCGGCGCCACGACAGGAGAATGGGGCGCCGCCCCGGCCGGGGACATCGTCATCGTGGCCCTGCTGTACGACGGTGTCGTGCCGGTCGTCACTCAGTACGGAGACGCCCTCGCGAACAAGATCATCGTCGACATCAGCAACCCCTTCAATTCCACATTCGACGGCTTGACCCACCGCGCGGAGACCTCGATCGCACAGGAAGTCGCCAAGGTGGCCCCGAGCAGCGCCAGCGTGGTGAAGGCGTTCAACACCGTCTTCCGTCATGTCCTGGAGACGGGCCGGCCCGACGTCTTCATCGCTGGCGACAGTGCGCAGGCCAAGGCAAGCGTGGCGGCGTTCATCGAGAGTCTTGGGCTACGCCCACTGGACGCCGGCGGACTGAAGATGGCGCACTGGCTGGAGGGAGCGGGCGTGGTCACGGTGGGCCTCGCCAACCACGGAGTGGGGAACCTGGACTTCGCCCTCAGCGTCACCGAACTTCCCGGCCGAGCGGACGGTTGACGGATTACCGGAGGAGAGCGCCCGCCATGGAAGTACCCACCGCCACATCAGGGCGACGAAAGGTGAGCGAAATCCGGGTCACACACGGCAGCCCTACCTACTGGTGATCTTGATTCCGCTGTCCGGAGTCCCAGTTCTCGCCAGCCCGCAGGCCGGGAGCCATCCTGGTCAGAAGCTCCCCCGATTGGACTCGAACCAATAACCTGCCGGTTAACAGCCGGCTGCTCTGCCAATTGAGCTACAGGGGATCGCACAACCGGTGCGGGATCTCTCCCGCACCGCGCGACGGCATAAGAGTACAGGACGATCGGGCCGTCCGGTCCACCGGGTTCCCGACGCCCGCCCCGGCCGGATCATCGACAGCCGCCTGGCTCGGTCGCCCGGGTGTACTACCGACGTCTTTCATCGCGTCCGGCCACGAACAGGTATGAGCCGCGAGGAGGATGGGTAGGTTACCGAGCACAGACGACGCAGGCGCGACACCATGACGCCCGGAAGCAGAATCCGGGAACAACGGAGCGTCAGGACCGAAAGGAGCCGCCATGCGCGGAAAGCTCTTGTTCATCGGCGGGCTGGCCACGGGCTTCGTCCTGGGCGCCCGAGCGGGCCGGGAGAAGTACGAGGAGCTGGTCCTCAAGGGCCGCAAGGTTCTCGACCACCCGACCGTCCAGGAGGCCGCCGGTGTCGCCCAGGCACAGGCCAACCGCCTCTACGCCGAGGGCAAGGACCGGCTGAGCCAGACCAAGCTGGGCGAGAAGCTCGGTACGAGCACCGACACCTCCGAGCTGACCGCCGCGGACAACGCCTTCGCCGGTACCCCGGCCGGCGCCGGATCCACCGGGTCCGCCTCCAGCGGCACCAGCACGACGTCGAGCGGTACCGGCCCGCGGGCCAAGACGTCGGGCAGCGGCACCAACGGCAGCCCTCTCTGAACCACCACAGCAGCACTTTCTGACCGGGGTGCGGACGGCCGGTAACCTTCGGGTCACCGGCCGTCCGCCGTGTCGGGGCCCGCCGGAAGCCCGGAACACCGGGACACCACGGGGACTGGGACCGGGTGTCCCCCCGGCCGAGGTCAGCTCCGCCGGTCGTCGTCGCGCAGGGTGCGATCGTCGCGCAACTCGACGAACGGTTCACGGTCCGGTGGGCGCAGGCCGGCCTCGATGGCCCGGCTGCGTTCCAGTTCGGCGTCGAGTTCCGCGCCGAGCAGGATGGCCAGGTTGGTGAGCCAGAGCCAGACCAGGAAGATGATCACTGCGGCCAGCGTGCCGTACGTCTTGTTGTAGGAGCCGAAGTTGGCCACGTAGAGCGCGAAGGCACCGGAGACGACCAGCCAGATGACCACCGCGAAGACGCCGCCCGGGGTGATCCAGCGGAAGCCGCCATGCCGGGCGTTCGGCGCGGCCCAGTAGAGGATGGCGAAGATCAGACTCACCAGGGCCAGCAGGACCGGCCACTTGGCGATGCTCCAGACCGTCACGGCGGTCGAACCGAGCCCGAGCGCGCCACCCGCCTTCTCGGCGAACCGTCCGGTGAACACCACGATCAGGGCGCTGGCCAGCACCATCAGGCCGACGACACCGGTGATGGCGACCCGGATCGGCAGGGTCTTCCAGAGTGGCCGGCCCTCGGGTACGTCGTAGATGGCGTTGGCCGCCCGCATGAACGCCCCGATGTACCCGGACGCCGACCAGTACGCGCCGAGCAGACCGAGCACGGCGGCCAGTCCGGCGCCCTGGCTCTCCCCGAGCTGGCGAAGGGCGTCCTCGACGATCTTCTTGACCTCCGGCTGCGGCACCATGCCGGTCAGGGTGTCCTGCACCGAATGCCGCGTCCCCTCGCCCAGCAGGCCGAGCACCGAGACCAGCACCAGCAACGCGGGGAACAGTGACAGCACCGCGTAGTAGGTGAGCGCGGCCGCCCAGTCCGTCAGGTTGTCCTTCTGGAACTCCCGCACGGTCCGCTTGAGCGCCGCCCAGATGGACGTGCCGGGCAGTTGGGTGGGGCTGTCCGGGCCCTCGTCCGGGCCGACCGGGTGCCCACCGCGCCGGCCCGCGTGGCCGGTCCCGCCCGGGGCGTCGGCCGCGGCCGGGCCGGTGGTGCCGGTGCCGGTGCCGGTGTCCGGGTCGTCGGCGCCGTGTCCCGGCGCGCGACCGCTGGCGGGCTGGTCGGCCATGGCAGCCTCCTCGTCGTCGGTCGTGTCCGACTATGCCCGGCCCACCGCGTGATTAACCGCGCACCGGTCATTCCTGGCGCGACCGGCGGCTGACAGCTTGCAGAACCCGCACCTACTTGTAGAGCATCGATCCCATCCGGCGGGCGGCGACGGACAGCCCCACCACGGTGAGCAGGAGCAGGTAGCCGACGTCCACCAGCCAGGTCCATCCGCCACCGCCGGTGGTGATGCCCCGGACCAGATCGACCGACCGGTAGAGCGGGGTCACCTCGACCAGCCAGCGCAGCGCCGTCGGATAGGCGCCGGCCGGGACGAAGGTGCCGGAGAACAGGAAGAGCACGAACTGGGCCGACCCCATCAGGTCGAAGTCCTGCCAGCTTCGCATGAAGGTGGTGAGGGTCATGCCGAGCGCACCGAAGGCGAACCCGATCAGCACCGCGGTGGGCAGGGCGAGCAGCGCCCGACCCGCTGAGGTCAGGTCCAGCAGCACCATGATCACCAGAAAGGCCGCCGAGTAGAGCGTGCCGCGCACCATGGCCCAGGACAGCTCGCCGAGGGCGATCTCGAAGGGCTGCACGGGGGTCGCGAGGATCCCGTCGTACAGCTTCATGTACTTCATCTTGCCGAAGAAGTTGAAGGTGGTCTCGGCCAGCGCGCCGGTCATCGCCGAGGAGGCCAGCATCGCCGGGGCGACGAAGGCCGCGTAGCCCACCACCCGCCCGTCGGGCAGGGTGATCCGGTGTACCAGCGCGCCCACCCCCACGCCGATGGAGAGCAGATAGAGCAGCGGCTCGAAGAAGCCGGAGATCAACACGATCCAGTACGCGGACTTGAGCGCGGCGACGTTCCGCTCGGCCACCGAGGCCGACCGGCGCGGGGCGCCCTCGAAACTGACCAGCCGAGGCAGGACGAGACTGACCACGGGCCCTCCCTAGACCACGAGCCGGCGGCGGAACCGAACCCGCGCCAGCAGCCAACCGACGGTGGACCAGCCGACGAGGACGATCAGATGCCCGGCCACCGACCACCGCGGCGGGACGCCGAGGGTGGCCGCCCGGCACAGGTCCACGCCGTGCCAGAGCGGCAGCGCGTACGCCACGGCGCGCAGCACCGCCGGCAGCGACTCCACCGGGAAGAACACCCCGGAGAACAGCGTCATCGGGATCACGGCGAACCGGTACAGCAGGGCGAGGTAGCTGTCGGTGGAGACGCCGGCGGTGTACGCGGCGGCCGGCGTGGCCACCGCCAGCCCGACGAGCAGCACCACCGGCAGGGTGGCCAGGGTCCATCCGGACCGCACCCCGCCGAAGGCGGCGGCCACGGCGAGGAAGACGGCGCTGGTGGTGAACACCCGGAGGCAGAGGTAGCCGAGGTGCCCGGCCAGGATGTCGCGGGTCCGCAGCGGGGTGGCCGCCTGGGCGAAGTAGGTCTTCATCCACTCGAAGTAGCTGAACACCGGCCAGGTCGCCTCGAAGATCGCGACCTGGGCAGCGGTCGAGGCGATCAAGCCGGGCACCACGTAGTCGAAGTAGCGGACCCCGTCCACGCCGCCGGTGACGTACGCGCCGACGCCCAGGCCGAAGCCGAGCATGGTGAGCACCGGCAGCAGGAACGACGACAGGGCGCTGGCCCGCCAGGTCCGGCGGTAACCGACCAGGTGGTACTCCAGCACCGCCAACGCCGGCCACCGGGGCACCCGGGGCACCACCCGCTGATCCACCGCCACCACACCCACCCGCGCTTTCTCAGTCGACAAGGGTACGACCGGTCAGGTGCAGGAACACGTCCTCCAGACCACTGCGCCGGACCAGCACGCTGGCCGGGTTGAGCGCGCGGGACTGCACCGCCGCGACGGCCGCGTCACCGTCGGACACGTACAGCAGCACCCGGTCCGGCAGCACCTCGACCCGGTCCCCGATCCCGGCCAGCTTGTCGGCGAACGCCTCCTGGGACTCGGCCGCGAACCGCAGCTCCACCACCTCGCGGGTGGAGTGCCGCTCGATCAGGTCCCGCGGTGAGCCCTCGGCCACGATCCGGCCGCCGTCCATCACCACCAGCCGGTCGCACAGCTGCTCGGCCTCGTCCATGTAGTGGGTGGTCAGCACCAGCGTCACGCCCTGCTGTTTGAGCCGGAACAACCGCTCCCAGACCAGGTGCCGGGCCTGCGGGTCCAGCCCGGTGGTGGGCTCGTCCAACAGCACGATGTCCGGCTCGTTCACCAGGGCCCGGGCGATGGTCAGCCGGCGTTTCATCCCACCGGACAGCGGCTCGACCTTGCTGCCCGCCCGCTCGGCGAGCTGGACGAAGTCCAGCAGTTCGGCCGCCCGCGCCCGGGCCATCCGGCGCGGGATGCCGAAGTAGCGCGCGTAGGTGGTGAGGTTCTCCCGGACCGTCAACTCGGGGTCGAGGTTGTCCAGTTGCGGGCAGACGCCCAGCCGGGACCGGATCGCCGGACCGTCGTGCCGGGCGTCCAGGCCGAGGATCCGCAGCTCGCCGTCGGTCGGCGGCGAGACGCAACCGATCATGCGCATCGTGGAGGACTTGCCGGCGCCGTTGGGCCCGAGGAAGCCGAACGCCTCGCCGGGCCGCACCTCCACGTCGATCCCGGCCACGGCGGTGAAGTCGCCGAACCGCTTGACCAGATTACGCGCGCGGATGAGCGCATCCTGTCCCACGGCGCCGACCCTAGCCGCCGGGTCCGACAGGGCTCACCGGGTTTCTCGAACCCGACCCCGCCGGGTCCGGTCAGAGACCGGTGGGTGCGGTGGCCGCCCGGGCGGCGGCGACCAGCTCGTCGGTCACGGCCAGCACCTGGGGGTCGTCGGCCGGGGTGCCGGGGTCGTACCGGACGGTCCAGGTCAGGCCGTCCACCCCGGGCACCCGGCGGGCCGCCACCCGCACGCCGCCATCGTCGAGCCGGTGGTGCGCGGTGTAGCCAACCGAGCGGGTCACCCGGGCCCGGACCTGCTCGGGCACGTCGCCCGGGGACAGCAGCAGGTACGTCCGCACCGGCTCGTCGGCCACCACGAGGTAACCGTCCCGCTCGGTGACCCGGCCGGCCGGCGTGACCGCAAGTTCCCGGCCGGACCACACCGCCTTGTGTACCTCGTGCCAGCCCAACCGCTCGGTGGAGTCCGGCAGCCACAACCCCCGGTTGGTGACCACCAGCACGCCGTCCCCGCCGCCGGACTCACCCGCCTCGGCCCAGGCCAGCACCCGCTCGTCGGGGGCAAGTCGGGGTGCCCGGCCGGCCGGTAGTTTCGGCCGGCGTCGGAAGATCGCCATCCTGCTACAGCCCTCCCGCCGCCTGGTCGCGCAGGGCACGGGCGTGCTGCTCCAGCGACAGCAGCTCGCCGAAGAGCGCGAAGTACTCGTCCTTGTGCGCCACCGGGTTCACCCGCTGGATCTTCGACTTGAGTTCCCGGATCCGGCCGGTCGCCGAAGCCAGCTCCAACCGGGCCAGCGTGATGGAGACGTACCGGGGATCGGGCTCGCCGTCGATCCGCAACGGCTCGACGGCCAGCTCGCTGACCAGCGCCCGCGCCGCCAGGTCGGCACAGGCGTCGCGGACCTGCTCGATCCAGACCGCGCCGCCGGCCGCCGCCGCGGCGCCGCCGGCCCCGGCCACCGCGGTCCGCACCGCGACGTGTACGGGGTGCGCGTACGCGGGGGCCTCCAGCGCGTCGAACATCGGACCGGCCAGCACCGGCACCTGGAGGGCCAGCTTCAGCGCCTCCCGCTCGACCAGGGACTGCGGGCTGTCGACGCCCGGCGCGGGCCGGCGGGCCGGTGCCGGTTCGGCGCCCCGGCCACCGGCCTCGCCCCGGGCCGGTGCGGCGGGAGCCGTCGCGGCCGCGAGCACCGCCCGCTGCACCGGCTCGATCTCCATGCCCAGGTCACCGGCCAGCTTGCGAACGTACTCGGGACGCTTCTCCCGGTCCTTGATCTTCGCGACCAGCGGGGCCGCCCGGCGCATCGCCTCGACCCGGCCGTCGACGGTGTCCAGGTCGTACCGGCTGATCACCTGGCGCAGCGCGAAGTCGACGAGCGGCTCGCGGCGGGCGACCAGGTCGCGCACCGCCGCGTCGCCCTTGGCCAGCCGAAGCTCGCAGGGGTCCATGTTGTCGGGGCTGACCGCGATGAAGGTACGCCCGACGAAGCGCTGGTCGTCCTCGAAGGCGCGCAGCGCCGCCTTCTGCCCGGCGGCGTCCCCGTCGAAGGTGAAGATGATCTCACCGGCCACCGCGTCGGTGTCCATCAGCAGGCGGCGCAGCACCCCGATGTGGTCGGCGCCGAAGGCCGTGCCGCAGGTGGCCACCGCGACCGGCACGTCGGCCAGGTGACACGCCATCACGTCGGTGTAGCCCTCCACGATGACCGCCCGGCCCTGCTTGGCGATCTCCCGCTTGGCCTGGTCGATGCCGTACAGGACGTGTGACTTCTTGTAGATCGGCGTCTCGGGGGTGTTCAGGTACTTCGGGCCGTCGTCGTCGTCGAACAGCTTCCGCGCGCCGAACCCGATGACGTCCCCGGTCAGCTCCCGGATCGGCCAGAGCAGCCGGCGGCGAAACCGGTCGATCAGCGAACCCGACCGGGCCTCCCGGGACAGGCCCGCGGTGATCAGCTCCTGGCCGGTGAACCCCTTCTGCCGCAGATGCCTGGTCAGCGGGTCCCAGCCGTCCGGGGCGAAGCCGCAGCCGTACCGCTGGGCGGCGGCCCGGTCGAAGCCGCGCTGGGCCAGGAACTCCCGGGCCGGCCGGGCCGGTGGCATGCCGAGCTGGGCCGCGTAGAACTCGGCGGCGGCGGCGTGCGCGGCGACCAGGCGCTGCTTCTGGCCCTGCTGGGCCCGGACCGGTGCGGGACCGGCCTCGATGTACCGCAGTTGGATGCCGGCGCGGTCGGCCAGCCGTTCGACCGACTCGATGAAGGTCAGGTGCTCGGCGTCCATCAGGAACTTGATGGCGTCCCCACCCTGGCCGCAGCCGAAGCAGTACCAGACGTTGCGGGCCGGCGAGACGTTGAACGACGGGGACTTCTCGTCGTGGAACGGGCAGAGGCCCTTGAGGTTGCCGCCGCCGGCGGACCGCAGCGTGACCGACTCGGAGATGACGTCGGCGATCGAGGTGCGCTCCCGGACCAGTGCGATGTCCTCGTCCCGGATCCGACCAGCCATCTGCACCCCCCTCCGGCGTACATCCTGCCCTGCGGGGTTGATCTCGGCCAAGCCGGGCCGTCAGGCGGACCGTCCGGCGCTCGCCGGGCCCACCTCGCCGAGTCGGGGGAACGGTTCCACCGAGAAGACCACCTCGACGGGGACCTCGAAGTACGCCGCGATCCGCAGCGCCAGGTGGAGGCTGGGCCGGAACTCGCCGCGTTCCAGGTAGCCCACCGTCTGGTAGTGCACGCCCAGCGCGTCGGCGAGCTGCCGGCGGGAGATGCCGCGTTCGGCGCGCAGCATGGCGATCCGGTTGTAGACCGTCTCACTCATCGCCCCACGCCTCTCAGTGCACCCGCTGCATGGCCTTCTCGCGCCGCGCGGCGACCCGGGAGCCGGACTCCCGGCGGGCCATCCGGCGCAGCACCACCGGGGCCAGCACCAGCCCGAGGACCGCCCAGACGCCCAGCGCGAACACGGTCTCCAGGTGCCGCCAGGAGTGGCCCAGTTCCACCGCGGACATGCCGTCCGGCAGCAACGCCGATCGCATTCCCAACCCTAGCCAGTAGAACGGGAGGGCCTGGGCGACGGCCTGCACCCAGCCGGGCAGGCTGTTGATCGGGTAGAAGATGCCGGAGATGGCGATGCTGCCCATGAGCGGCAGCATGATCAGACCCATGTTCCGCGGGTCCTCGAACAGCGAACCGAGCACCGCGCCGATCGGCAGCGTCGCCACCAGCCCGAGCGCGACCACCCAGAGCAGGGTCAGCCAGCCACCCACGCCGTCGAGCGAGAGACCGTCGAGGAACAGGGCCGCCGGCACCACCTGCAGGACGAGCCCGATGAGCGCCACCCCGGAGAGCGAGAAGACCTTGCCGACGAGGTAGCCGAGCATCCCGTTCGGGATGGCCTTGGCCCGCAGCAGCGTGCCGTCCTCACGGTCCACGATGAGCTGCTGGGCCACCCCGATCAGCCCGGTGAAGGCCAGCCCCATGCCGAGGGTGCTGGGCAGCGTACGGGTGCCGAGCGAGAAGCTGGTGCCGGGCACCGTGGCGCTGCGCGTGAAGAACATCACGATCAGCAGGATGACGGTGGGAAAGAAGTAGCTCCACAGGTCCTGCGCGTTGCTGAACGTGTTGCGCAGCTCGATCCAGCCGCGCGAGACGCCGGCGCGGACAGCGATGATCGTCGGGTTCATCGTCCCAGTTCCTCCAGTGCGCGCACGGCCGCGCCACCCCGGGCGCCCGACTCGTGCTCGTGGACCATCGCCATGTAGGTGTCCTCCAGGCTCGCCCGCCGTACCTCCAGGTCGGCGACCGCGTCACCGTGCTGGCGGAACAGGTCCCGGACGAACCGGGTGGCGTCCGCGGTGGGGTGTACGAACCGTTCCCCGTCGAGCGTCCAGCGCACCTCGGCCTCGGCCGCCACCTGCCGGGAGAGCTGGTCCGCCGAACCGTCCGCGATGATCCGGCCGCCGGCCAGGATCAGGATCCGGTCGGCCAGCTTCTCCGCCTCGTCCAGATCGTGGGTGGTCAGCAGGATGGTGGTGTCGTCCAGATCGGCGAGCCGGTGCACCAGGTCGTGGAACTCCCGGCGGGCGGCCGGGTCGAACCCGACGGTCGGCTCGTCCAGGAACAGCAGCTCGGGCCGGCCGACGATGCCGACCGCGACGTCGAGCCGGCGGCGCTGGCCACCGGACAACTGCCGTACCCGGCGATCCGCCTGCTCGACCAGGCCCACGGTGGCGATCAGCTCGTCGGTGTCCCAGGGCCGGCGGATCCGGTCGGTGGAGTAGGCCGCGTAGAAGGAACCGAGGTGGGCCAGCAGGTCACGGACCCGCCACTTGCCGTGGTCCCGCCAGGACTGCAGCACCACCCCGATCCGGGCCCGCCAGTCCTCGCCGGCCCGGCCCGGGTCGGCACCGAGCACGCTGACCTGACCGGCCGAGCGCATCCGGAAGCCCTCCAGGATTTCGATGGTGGTCGTCTTGCCGGCGCCGTTGGGCCCGAGCAGCACCAGCACCTCGCCACGCCGGGCGGTGAAGCTGACGCCGTGGAGCACGTCGGTCGAGCCGTATCGCATGCGCAGGTCACGAACGTCCAGCACCCGGTTGTCATCCGGCGGGTCGACCTCATGAATCGGATCCCGCTCCCGCACCGCCGTCACAGCTCTCCCCCTGAAGACCAGATCAGTGCCTCGTAATGTAGTAGACATACTACATCGCGAGAAACCCTGAATTCCGGTAGGGTTCCCGACAACCGGCGCCGGTCCAGGCGGTGCCGACAGGCGCGGAGGACGGTGGTCGGTGATGACACGCGACAGCCGGCACCACGCGCTGCGTCGACGATGAAGCGCCGCCGAAGATGAAGCGCCACCGACGCTGACGAGAGCACCGGAACGGCACCCGACCCGACGACACCGGCAGCCCCACTGACCGGGTGACGCCGCGTGTCGACGCTGGCCGGTCCCCGCCCGGACCAGGCCGGCGACGCCGTCCACCGGACGTCCGTACCGATGTTTGCGGCCGTACGTCGTCGGTCGTTTCCCGCCGTACGTCGACGCGACCCCAGCCGAGCCGGACGCCCACCGGCGAGAATCCGTTCTCCGACTGTCCACGAAGGACGACAGATGCCCAGCCTCCCCGAACTCGTCGCCGACCGGATCGCCACCGCCACCGCCCTGGTGCTGCCCGACGCCAAGGAGATCGACCCGCAGGTACGCCGCTCCGAGCACGCCGATCTACAGGCCAACGGCCTGCTCGGGGTGGCCAGGACGTACGGCCGGCCGCCCCGCGAACTCGCCGCGGCGGTCGCCGCCCGGATCGAGCCGGACGGGCTGGTCGCCTCCTGCGTCGCGGCCGGTCCCGGATTCCTCAACGTCACGCTCGACGACGCCGCGCTGTGGCGGCGGGTCCAGCGGCAGCGGGCCGACCTCCGGCTCGGGGTCGGGACGCCGGAACACGGCGTACGGACCGTCATCGACTACTCCTCGCCGGGAGTGGCCAAGGAGATGCACGTCGGGCACCTGCGGTCGACGATCATCGGGGACGCGCTGGCCCGGATCCTCGACTTCGTCGGCGGCACGGTGGTGCGGCAGAACCACATCGGCGACTGGGGCACGCAGTTCGGCATGCTGATCCAGCACCGGTTGGAGGAGCCGGAGATCGGACCGGCGGCGCAGGACGAGCCGGCGCAGGACGAGGCGGCGCAGGACGAGGCGGCGGCGGAGGCCGGGGCGGTCGCCGTACGCCGGCTCACCCGGCTGTACCGGGACGCCCGGCTCCGGTTCGACGAGGACCCGGCGTTCGCCGAGCGGGCCCGGCTGCGGGTGGTGGCGTTGCAGGCCGGTGACCCGGACAGTGTCGCCGCCTGGCGGACCATGGTGGTCGAGTCCACCCGGTACTTCACCGAGTTGTACGACCTGCTCGGCGTGCTGCTCACCGACGCCGACCTGCGGGGTGAGAGCGCCTACAACAACGAACTGCCCTGGATCGCCGCCGAACTCGAACGCGCGGGCGTGGCGCGGGTCAGCGACGGCGCGCTGTGCGTCTTCTTCGACGACGCGCGGGGCGCGGACGGGATGCCCGTACCGCTGATCGTGCGCAAGCGGGACGGCGGCTTCGGGTATGCCGCCACCGACCTGGCGGCGCTGCGGCACCGGGTGACGACGCTGGGCGCCGACCGGATCCTGTATCTGACCGACGCCCGGCAGGCGCTGCACTTCCGGATGGTCTTCGCCACCGCCCGGCGGGCCGGCTGGTTGCCGGTGAACGTGTCGGCCGAGCACCTGGCCTTCGGCTCGGTGCTCGGCGCCGACGCCCGGCCGTTGAAGACCCGGGCCGGTGACACCGTCCGGCTCGCCGACCTGCTCGACGCGGCACTCGACCGGGCCCGCGCGGTGGTGGCGACGAAGAACCCGGACCTGCCGCCCGACCTGCTCACCGAACGGGCCCGGCAGGTGGGCATCGGCGCGGTCAAGTACGCCGACCTGTCCACCAGCCGCACCCGGGACTACATTTTCGACCTGGACCGGATGCTGGCGCTGACCGGCAACACCGGCGTCTACCTGCAGTACGCGCACGCCCGGATCCGGTCCCTGCTGCGCCGCGCGGCCGCGACGGCCGGGGTGGACGTCTCGGCCGAATCGGTGGTGCCGACGGTGCCGCTGACCGACCCGGAGCGGCGCCTGGTGCTGTGGCTGGACGGCTTCGCCGACGTCCTGACCGAGGTGGCCGCGACCGGCGAGCCGCACCGGCTCTGCGGCTGGCTGTACGGCCTGGCCCAGGCGTACACCGATCTGTACGAACGGTGTCCCGTGCTGACCGCGCCCGCACAGGTGCGCGGCAACCGGCTGGTGCTCAGCGCGCTCACCGGCGACGTGCTGCGGACCGGGCTGGAGCTGCTGGGCATCGCGGCGCCCGAGGAACTGTGACGCCCGCTCACGTCGTTGACCCGGCGCGTCATGCTGGGAGGCCGGTCGGGGATTGATCGGGCGGCTCGGTGGGAGGCGATGTGGTGGAGGACGAGGTGGTGGTGACCGCCGTCCTGGGCGGCGGACCGGACGAGCGACCGGCCGACCTCGACTGGGAACTGGCCTCGCTCAACGAACGGTTGTGGAGCGTGGGAACGGTACGGCCGGCGCCCCCGGTGCCGGCCCCGGGCGACACCCGGGGGGTGGACATCGGGGCGATCGGCGCGGTCTGTGTCGCCGTGCTGCCGGCCGTGCCGGACCTGCTGGCGGCGCTGCGGGCGCTGCTGAGCTTCGCGGAACGCCGGCCGGGCCGGACCGTCCGGGCGGTCCGGCCCGACGGATCGAGCATCGAACTCACCGGGCTGTCCGAACGGGACCTGCACGCGCTGGTCGAGGACTGGATCGACCGCCGCCCGGCGCCGTGACCACCCGCCGGGCCCTGCTGGTCGCGTCGTCCGAGTACGCCGACGGCCGATTCCGGCGGCTGCGCTCTCCGGTCCACGACGTGGACGGCCTGGCGGCGGTGCTGGGCGACCCGGGCATCGGTGGGTTCGAGGTCGACCGGCTGGTCAACCGGCCCGAGGCGGAGATCCGGCGGGCGGTGTCCCGGTTCCTGCGTACGGCCAACCGCTCCGACACGTTGCTGCTGCACTTCGCCTGTCACGGCTACAAGGACGACCGCGGCCAACTGCACCTGGCGGCGCCGGACACCGAACTGGACGACCTGATGGCGACCGCGCTCCCGGCCGAGCTGCTCAGTCGCCTGATCAGTCGCTCGCCGTCCCGACGGATCGTGCTGGTCCTGGACTGCTGCTTCAGCGGCGCCATCTCCCGGGGGATGACCCACCGTGGCGACGACGACACCACGGTGCCGGTCGGCGGGTTCTTCGACGACCACGGCGAGGGCCTGGGCATCATCACCGCCAGCCAGGCCGAGGAGTACGCCCTGGACGTCTCGGCCGACCCGGTCGCGCTCCAGTCGGAGGTGTCCCACTCGGTCTTCGCGGAGGCGTTGATCGAGGGCCTGCGCACCGGTGACGCCGATCTCGACCGGGACGGCCGGATCACGTTCGACGATCTCTACGGGTACGTGTACCGCCGGATGGGGGCGGCCGGCGTACCGCAGACACCGGGCCGGTGGAACTGGATCCGTGGCAGCCTCGTGGTGGCGCACCGCGCGGAACGGGCGGCGACGTCGGCGGACCCGGCGGCGCCGGACCTGACAGCCCGGGGCGTGGCAGCGGACGGTCCGACGACCCGGCCTTCGGCGGGCCCGGCGACGGTCGGCGACGGCCCGGCCGACCAGACCGGGACGCCCTGGGACG
Organism: Plantactinospora sp. A48; assembly: GCF_055793945.1. NCBI lineage: Bacteria > Bacillati > Actinomycetota > Actinomycetes > Micromonosporales > Micromonosporaceae > Plantactinospora > Plantactinospora sp. A48. The sequence goes on from NZ_JBTIXF010000018.1 coordinate 27,474, forward strand.
CACCCCGGCTGGACTGGAGTTTCGCCGTGACCCTGGCGGTGGACCGGCTGGTCAGCGTCCGGGCGCGGACCTCGGCCGAGCGGTACGGGTGGGGTGCCCTGCGCAACGGGGAGCTGGCCACCGCCGCGAGCTACTTCGAGAAGGCGGCCGACCCGACCGATGCCGGCTCGGCGTGGTGGGGACGGGCGATCTGCCACGCCGCCGAGGAACGGTGGGACGCGGCCGGCGCCGCCTTCGAGCGGGCCGCCGACCGGTTGGCCGCGGAGCTGCTGTGGGACACCGGCGGCCTGCTCGGCGCGGTCCCGGCCACCGCCCCGAGCGGCGCCGACCCCTTCGGTGGGTACGACGGTGACCCGGCGACGCCGGAGTCGGCGGGCCTGTGCGCGGCGGCCGCCCTGCTGGGCGCGGTCACCTTCACGGCCGCCGGCAGTCCGCGGGCGGACGACGTGCTCGACGCCGGGCTCGGCCGGACGCCGTTCTGTCCCCAACTGCTCGCCTACCGGGGCCGCCGCCGCTCGGAGCCGGCCGCGCTCAGCCTCGCCCTGCGGCTCGACCCTCGGGTGGCGGACGACTTCGCGGTCGTCGGACTGGACGTCGACCGGCCGCTGCGGGACGCGGTGGCCGAACTCGAACGGCGGCTGGACCTCGTCATCCAGGCCCGGAACGGGATCGCCGGGCTGGATCGGGACCTCGGACCGGGCCGGGACCCCGGGCCGGCGCCGTACACCGGTTCGGTGCGGGATCGGCTCGACACCCGCCATCGCGCGCTGGCGACGGAGCGGGCGGCGCTGACCGACCGGCTCGGGCGACTGCCGGCGCTGGCCAGTGAGCTGGTCGCGCACGCCTATGACGTCCGGGCCATGGCGCTGGTCCAGACCGTACGGGCGGTGGAGCTGGCCGCCGTCGAGGCGCTGCGCCGAACCGACGCGCCGAGCCCGGTCACCGCGTTGGGTATACCGCCCCGATTCGCTCGGTGAAAAAAAATCCGCTGTCGACCTTTGGACAGCAGCCCGGTGATGGGGCTGACGAGCCCGGTCCGGCCCCTACCATGAAGAGACGCACGTCACTTCCAGGTGCCGCAGCCGAAACGGATCCCGGGCCGCCGACGCCACCGGTATCCGGACCTTGCCGACCCCGCCCGGTCGTGTTCGTACGAGGAGTGGACCTGTGCCAGTGATCGAGACCGGGCGCCGGCGGCGCCATCGCTGCGGCCGGAGGTGGTAGTGGCGTCGAACTCCGCCTACCACGAGCGATTCGTGGCGGCCGTGCTCCGGATCCCCGGCAGCCGGCACCGGGAAACCCGCGACCGGTACGTCAGCGCCCTGTCCCTGCTGCTCGACGCACCGCCCGAGTTCGCCCGGTCCGAGCCGGCCGAGGAGGACGTCGCCGCCATGGTCGCCTGGTGCGCCGGGCAGCCGTCCGGGCTGGCCCGGCTGGTCGAGGCGATCGCCCTGATCGAAGGCCCCTCCGAGCAGTTGGACCGGCTCCGCGCGCTGGAGTCCATCCGTCGGCCCGCCGAGGTGCTCGAACCGGACGAGCGGGCCCGGGTGGAGGCGCTGCTGTCCGAGCTGGACCCGGCGGTCGTCCTCGACCTGCTCCGCGACCTGCTGACCCGGTGGGGGCCGCGACTGCGCGCCGAGGCCACCGATCCGGGCACGGTGGTCCGGCTGCTGGAGGATTCGATCGCCGGGGCCGACCGGGCGCATCCGCTGTACGTCTTCCTCAGCCGCCTGGCCGGCCTGGTCGCCGCGCCGGCCCGGGAGGACTTCGCGGAGCTGGTCAGCAGCGTCGGGGACCGCACCGGTGTGCCGGCCGAGCCGGTGCCGGACCCGCCACCGGTCCGACCACCGGGTCAGCACCACTTCGTGCTGCGGCTGGCCGAGGACGGGCGGACGAACTCCCGGTACCTGCTGCACATCTGGCTGGTCGGCGAGGACGGCACCTGGGACCTGCGCTACACCTCGGACACCCCGCACCTGCTGCCCGAGATCCGCGACCTGCTGGACGAGCAGCTCGGCCGGCTGGCCCGCGACGACCGGGTCGACGTGGGCGCGCTGGCCGTCGAGTTCATCCTGCCCCGGTCGCTGCTGGGCCACGACGTCGACCAGTGGATGGTGACCGCGCCCGGCTACTCGAGCCCGATCGGCGTCCACTACCCGGTGGTGGTCCGCGACCTGGCCCGGATGCGGAACCGGATCAACCAGCACAACTGGCAGGTCCGCTGCGAGTCGTTGCGCCAGGGCGACCGCTCGACCGGCGGTGGCACCGTGGCCGGCGCCGTCCGGTTCGAGCATCCCGACGATCCGGTCCGGTTCGCCGAGCTGATGCGGAATTCGGAGCGGCCGGTCTGCCTCATCGTGCTCGGCCCGGCCAAGCGGCACGTGCTGGGCAACATCAGCGCGTGGCTCACCGCCGGGCTGCCGGTGATCGCCTGGTGCCGGTCGGACGAGCACGCCACCCGGTTCGAGGCGTACATCCCCACGGTGCTGGTCAGCGGCGGCATCCGGGCACTGCCGGGCGCGGTGTGGCGGCTCCGGCAGGACGCCGGTGGGACGGACCCCTCGACGGGACATGTGGGGACGCACATCGCCCTGCTCTGGGACGTACGGGACCGGCTCCCGCCGGACGAGCGGACCCGGCTCAACCACCCGGCCCAACGGATCTAGCCGCAGAGGAAGGCGGACAGCGGTGAGCATCGACACGAGCCCACCGGCCCCGGAGACCACCGGTGCCGACCTGGACTGGCGGATCTACCGAGGTGGCGGGCAGCGGCACGACGACATCGACCGGCTGCCGCCCCCGCCCCGGTGGCGGCGCTTCCGGGGCGGCGAGCTGATCGAACCGCGACTTCCGGCCGACGACCCGGGGGTCCGCCGGGCCGAGGGCTACCAGATCACCGACGACGCCATCGAGATGGTCAACGCGGCGCTGTATCTGCGGCGCCCGCTGCTGGTCACCGGGAAGCCGGGCACCGGCAAGTCCACCCTGGCGTACAGCATCGCGGCGGAGCTGATGCTGGGTCCGGTGCTGCACTGGCCGATCACCAGCCGGTCCCGGCTGGACGACGGCCTCTACCGGTACGACGCCATCGGCCGGCTCCAGGAGAGCAACCTGGTCCAGGTCGCCGGAACCCCCCAGACCGGCGAGGACGGGCGGGACGTCCCCGACGTCGGCCGGTACGTCACGCTCGGGCCGCTGGGTACGGCGCTGCTGCCGCAGGCCCGGCCCCGGGTGCTGCTGATCGACGAGCTGGACAAGAGCGACATCGATCTGCCGAACGACCTGCTCAACGTCTTCGAGGAGGGCCGGTTCGAGATCCCCGAGCTGGTCCGGTTGCCGGCCGACCAGCGGCTGGTCGAGGTGATGACGGCCGACGGCACCGGGCGGGTGCCGGTGCGGGACGGGATCGTGTCCTGCCACGCCTTTCCCGTCGTGGTCATCACCAGCAACGCCGAGCGGGAGTTCCCGCAGGCGTTCCTGCGCCGGTGCCTGCGCCTGGACATCCGGCCGCCCGACGAGCGGACCCTCGCCCGGATCGTCGAGTCGCTGCTCGGCCCGGAGGCCGTCGAGCGCAGCGGCGACCTGATCAGCCAGTTCCTCGACCAGCGTGACCGCGGGGAGGCGGTGACCACCGACCAGCTGCTCAACGCCATCTACCTGGTCACCTCCGGCATCCGGCCGCCGGAGTCGACCCGGGCCCGGCTGCGGGCCAACCTCATCCGCGACCTCAGCGCGACCGGCCTGCAATGAACCCTTCGCGACCTGACCCGCGAGGTGCCCGGACGCCGTCGTCGACCCACCGGGACGACGGGCCGCGCGGACAGGTCGACGAGGTTCCGACGCTCGACCGGTTCATCTCGGAGCTGGGTGAGGCGGCCTCGGCGCTCACCGCCGAGGAGCTGGCCGAGGCCCTGTGGCTGGCCCGCTACCTGCCCGGACAGACCGTCCCGGCCGGTGCGGACCCGGCACCGCCGGCGGTCCCGCCGGAGGGTGGGGAACCACCGCCGGAACCGTCCCGCGGGTCGGGCCGGCCGAACGGGGACACGACGACCGGCGGTGGCACCACCCGTACCGAGCGAGCGGGTGGGGGTGCCCAGCTCTACCTGGCCGGTGACGATCCGCGCGGGGCGCTGCGCGCGGGCAGTCCCGCCGTCCCCGCGCTGCCCCACGCGCTCGCCCTCGGCCGGGCGCTGAGCGGACTGCGGCGGGCCGTGGAGACGCCGCGCGAGCTGGAGTTCGACGAGGATCGCACCGCCGAGCTGGTGGCCGAGACCAGGACCCTGCGGGTCGCGTACCGGCCCGGCCGGGACCACTGGCTCGACCTGGACCTCGTGGTGGACACCAGCCCGTCGATGGTGGTCTGGGAGTCCACGATCCGCGAGATGGTGGCGTTGGCCCGCCGGCTGAACGCCTTCGGCGGGGTCCGGGTCTGGCGGCTGGGCGCGGACGCCGCGGGCTCGGCGCCCCTGCTCGGCACCGGGGCCACCGACACCCCGCGCGACCCGGGCGAGCTGGTCGATCCGGCTGGCCGGCGGCTGGTGCTGGTGTTCAGCGACTGCATCGCGCCGATGTGGGCCGGCCCCGACCTGCGGCGCTGGTTGGACCGGTGGGGCCGGGCCGGGCCGGTGGCCATCGTCCAGCCGTTGCCGCAGCGGCTGTGGCACCGCTGCCGGCCGCCGCTGCACCACATCACGCTGCATCCGCCCGGCCCGGGGGCGCCGATGGCCCGGATGCGGCCCGAGTTCCGCGAGGACGGCACGCCGGTGCCGCGCAACGCGGTGGCGATCCCGGTGCTGGAACTGACGGCGCCCTGGTTGGAGACCGGCGCCGCGCTGATCACCGGCCGCGCGGCCCGGGTCAACGCGGTGGCCCTGCTGACCCGGCAACCGCCCGACCCGCTCGGCGGCATCGGGCTCACCGCCGAGGAGGCACCACCACCGGACCCGGCCACCCTGCCGGCCACCGAGCTGGTCCGCGCCTTCCAGGCCGGCGCCTCGGCCAACGCCCGGCACCTCGCCGAGTTCCTCGCCGCCGCGCCGCTGACGTTGCCGGTGATGCGGCTGGTGCAGCGGCTGATGCTGCCCGACTCACTGCCCCGGGACCTGGCCGAGGTCTTCCTCAGCGAGCTGCTGTACCGCAGGACCCCGCCATACCCGCCGATCCCCGCCGACCGGGTCCTCTACGACTTCCGCCCGGACGTGCGGCAGGTGCTGCTCACCGGGCTGCGGGCCGGCGAGGCGCTGACCGTCCTGGACGAGGTCTCGCACTTCGTCAACCAGCGGATGGGCACCTCGTTCGACTTTCCCGCGCTGCTGGCCGGGCAGCGGCACGGCGTACCGGTGAGCGGGCTCGGCCAGCCCTTCGCCGAGGTGGCCCGGGAGGTGTTGACGGCGCTCGGCGGCCGGTACGCCGCCCTGGCCGACCACCTGCTGCCGGCGACCGCTCCGCTGCTCGCCGGCGCCGACGCGGCCGGGCACCGGACCGACGACCCACGATCCGGCCCGCCCATCCGGGACCGGAAGGGAGAGCAGATGACCCCCACCGACGACCCCGGTGCCACCGTCCCCGGCGGCGCCACCCACCGGCCGGCCGTCTGGGGCGGCGACATCCCGCCCCGCAACCCGGACTTCACCGGCCGCGAGGAGCTGCTGAAGGCGCTGCGCCGGCAGCTGACCGGGCGGGTACGCACGGCGTTGCTGCCGCACGCGCTGCACGGGCTCGGCGGGGTGGGCAAGACCCAGCTCGCCGTCGAGTACGCCTACCGCTACGACCACGCGTACGACCTGATCTGGTGGGTGCCGGCCGACCAGCCGGCGCTGATCCGGCAGTCCCTCAACGCGCTCGCGGTCCGGCTGGAGCTGGTGGCGCCCGACGACGCCGATGTCGGCCGGGCGCTCAACCGGGTGTACGACGCGCTGCGCACCGGCCGGCCGCACCGGCGCTGGCTGTTGATCTTCGATAACGCCAACCGGCCCGAGGACCTGTCGCCGTTCCTGTCCATCCCGGGCGGACACCTGCTGATCACGTCCCGCAACTACAGCTGGGCGGGCATCGCCCAGACCCTTGAGGTCGACGTGTTCACCCGGGAGGAGAGCATGGAGCTGCTCACCGCCCGGCTGGCCGGGCTCGACGAGCCGGAGGCCGACCGGCTGGCGCAGCTGCTCGGCGACCTGCCGCTGGCGCTCGAACAGGCGGTGAGCTGGATCAACGGCACCGCGACACCGGTGGGCGAGTACACCGAACTGCTGGAGAAGCGCACCGTCGACGCGCTGCGGGAGGGCACGGCCGGCACGTACGGCGCGCCAGTGTCGGCGGTCTTCGGCCTGGCGCTGGACCAGCTCGCCCAGCAGAACGAACCGGCGCTGCAACTGCTGGAACTGTGCGCGTTCTTCGGCGCCGAACCGATCTCGATCCGACTGCTGCCGATGGGCCGGTACGCCAGCAACCTGCCGGGCGTCCTCGACAGCACGGTCCGGGACGACATCGCGCTGCGCCGGGCGGTCCGGGACATCGGGCGGCTCGGATTGGCCCGGGTGAACCCGACCCGCAACAGCGTCCAGGTGCACCGGCTGGTCCAGGCCGTGCTGCGGGACCGGCTCGACCCGGCGCAGCGGGTGCTGTACCGCCGCAGCGTCCAGGAGATCCTGGCCGCGTACAACCCGGGTGACCCGACCGACGACCCGAAGACCTGGGACCGGCACGCCGAACTCGGCCCGCACGTCGCCGCCACCGAGGCGGTGCAGAGCGACTCGCCGGAGATCCGGGACGTGGTGCTCGACCAGGTTCGCTTCCTGTACGTGACCGGCGACTACGTCAGCAGCAGGGAGCTGGGCCAGACCGCGTACGAGGTGTGGAGCCGCAAGCTCGGCATCGACCACCGGCTGACCATCGTGACGGCCCGGTACCTGGCCAACGCGATGCGCTCCACAGGTGACTTCGCCGCCACCCGGGACCTGAACGAGCGGACCCTGGAGATCGCCCGGCGCTCGCTCGGGGAGGACCACGAGCACACGCTGGCGCTCGCCAACAGCGTCGGCGCCGACCTGCGGCTGTCCGGTGACTGGCACCGGTCCCGGGCGCTGGACGAGGACCTGCTGGTCCGGCACCGACGGGTGTTCGGCGAGGAGGACCCGAACACCCTGCGGGTGGCCAACAACCTCGCCGTCGACCTGCGGTTGCTCGGCGACTTCCGGGCCGCGTACCAGCTGGACCTGGAGACCTGGAACCGGCGTCGCCGGGTGCTCGGGGAGGACCATCCGGACAACGTGTTCGGGGTGCTCGGCGGGGTGTCCCGGGACCTGTACGGGCTGGCCCGCTACTACGAGGCGATCGACCTGCAACAGCGGTGGCTGCCGGTGCTGGAGGAACGGCTCGGCCCCAACCACTCCAACGTGCTGCTCGCGTCCCGGATCCACGCCGCCTCGCTGCGCAAGGCCGGACGGGCGCACGAGGCGCTGGAGCTGTCCCGGGCGGTGGTGGAGCGGCGACGGGACCGGTACGGCTCGGACCACACCGAGACGATGAGTGCGATGCTCACCCTGTTCACCGTGCTCGCCCAGACGGACCGGCTGGCCGAGGCGAAGGTGCTGGGCGAGGAGACCGTGGCCGGCTATCGCCGGGTGATCGGAGAACGTCACACCTTCACCTACGTGGCGATGACCGACCTGGCGATCGTGCTGCGGATGGCCGGCGACTACCAGCGGGCCCGGGAGTTGGACGAGGCGGCGTTGCACGGGTTGTCCACCGCGCCCGCCCTCGGCCCGGACCATCCGTACACCATCTGCGCGACGGTGAACATGTCGAACAACCTGGCGTTGGCCCGCGAGCACGAGGCGTCCGTCGCGCTGCTCAGCGAGCTGTGGGAACGGGCCCGCCGGGTGCTCGGCCCGGAACACCCGGAGGGGCTGGCCGCCGCCGCGAACCTGGTGCTGGACCTGCAGGCCATCGGCGAGCTGGACGCCGCCCGGGACCTGCGCGAGGAGACCCTGCGCGGACTGCGGCGCAGCCTGCACGCGGACCATCCGGACATCGACGACCTGCTGCACGGCCGCCGGCTCTACTGCGTGGTCGACCCGCCGCCAACCTGACCGGTGCGCCGCCGGACCCCGGCGGCACCGACCGGATCCGCTGCCGGGCCGGCCAGCCAGTGGCCGAGGTCGACCGGGTCCGGAGCCGGTCCGCCGGTCGCCCGGACGGCCCGGTGCAGCCCGAACACCACCTCGGGGTGATCGCGCCACAGCCCGCCGGCGGGGCCGCCGAGCCGGCTGCCGGCCAGGGCGAGCCCGAGCCAGTGGCCACGCTCGTCGGGCTCAACATCGATCTGCCCCCGGTACGCCTCGACGGCCGCGCCGAAGTCCCCCCGCGCGTAGGCGTGGTCACCGGCGCTGGCGGCCGGGCCCGACCGGTCCAGCTCACCGGGCTGGGCGCAGGTACCCGCCGGCCCGTCCCCGGCGCCCGCTGCTCCGTCCCCGGCGTTCGCAGGCCGGTCACCGGCACCCGCTGCGCCGTCCGGCCCGGCCAGCCGGTCCAGTGCCAGGTCGAGCCGGGCGTTGCGGGCCAGCGCCCGGACGTCGTCCGGCACCACCCGGGTGGTCAGCCCGGCCAGCGGATCCGGGCCCAGCGGTCGGCCGGCGAGCCAGGCGGCGGCGAGCCGGTCGAGCCGGTCGGGGTCCGGGCGCAGGTTGCGCAGCCGCCAGCCGGTCCGGTGGTCCTCGGCGGCCTCGGCGGCGAGCCGGGCGAGTTCCGCCGGCACCGGCTCGGCCAGCCAGGGCTGCTGGACGGCGCGCATCCCGGCGAGGAACCGCTGGCCGTCGGCGTCGAACCGGCCGGACCGGTCGAGTTCCAGGAAGGTTCGCCAGACCCGTTCCCGCCACCTGGTGAACTCGAAGTGCGCGAACCGGGCCCGGGACCCGGTCAGCACGGTCCGCTGCACCCGCCAGAAGTCGGTGACGCCGAGGAAGGCGTACACCCCCTGGAACAGCCCGCCGAGCGGCCGGGGGTCGTCCCGCCAGGGGGCGTAGTACCGCCGGACGCCGTCGTCGGCGTACATCGGATACAGGTCGAGCAGCGCGCCCAGCTTGGCGTGCTGGAATTCGTGCAACAGGGACGCGGCGAAGCCGAGCGCGTCCCGGGGCATGGTGAGCGAGATCGAACCGAAGGCGTGCATCGAGGTGCCGTTGATGCCGTTTCCGGAGGTCGGTGGGGTCAACGGCACGATGCTCACCAGCCCGGCGGCGATCGGCACGGCGTACCGGCGGTGGTGCCGGACCAGCACCCGCCACGCCTCGTCGAGCAGTTCCTGCCAGCGCTCGCTCTCGGCCGGGGTGAGCCGGTCCCGCGCGTCCAGCCGGTGGGCGTCCCGGTACGGGTCCAGGTCATCCAGCCGGACCTCGACGGCGAGACCGTCGCAGGTCGACCGCAGCCGGCGCAGCCCCGACCAGCCCGGCGCGTCGGCACCCGGCTCGGCCGGCACCGGCACCGCACCCACCCGGACCCGGCCGGACCGGGCGGTCACCCGGTGCGTACCCGGTCCGGTGTCGGCCCGGCCGAGCCCCGGCAGGTACACCGCGCCGTCCACGGCCGGCACCTCAAGGTCGATGTCGAGTCCGGCCCGGATCGCCGCCGCCGCCGCGATCGCCGGCAGCTGGTCGAGCGGGTCGGCGGCGGCCACCGACCCGGCGGGCGCCACCGCGATCCCCGGTGCGGCGCGGGCCACCCGCGACGCGGCCACCGCCCAGGTGCCGAAGTGCGGCGCGGCCACCGCGTCGACCAGCACGCCGGGGTCCGCGGTCTGGGCGGCCACCAGCAGCCGGTACGCCGCGTCGAGCCGGTCGGGCGCCGCGTCGAGGATTCCACGCAGCAGCAACAGCCGCCGGCTGACCTGCGCCGACCGGAGCGCCGCGATGGTGGCGGCGTCGCCGTGACCGGCGGCCAGCCCGGCGAACTGCGCGGCCGTCAGGGCATGGGTACGCATCACGACCTCCCGGTGTCGACCGGTGGGATCCCGGGGGCCGGCGCGGGTCCGGTCAGCCGGGCCACGTCGGCGCTGAGCCGGCTCCCGATGTACGCGATCAGCCGATACAGGTCGGGGCAGTAGACCGACGGGTTGCGGAATCCGTTGTCCGCCCGGTAGCGGTGCGGGTAGTAGCCCCCGCCGCAGACCCGGTGCAGCGGGCAGTTCCGGCAGTCCTCGGCCAGGGCGTCGACCCCGAGTTGCCGGTCCCGCACCGCCTGGTGGGTGAGCGCCGCGTCGAGCGGGTGGTCGAAGACGTTCAGGGTGGTCGCCGTCGCACCCGGGTAGGTGGTCCGCAGCGTGTCCACCTGTTCGAGGCCGCCGTCGGTGTCCACCACGATCACCCCGACCGGGCTGAGTCCCACCGACTCGGACCGGCTCGCGCCACCGAGCAGCCCCGTGATGATCTCCTGGAACAGCCGGATCCCGACCTCCTGGTGCGGGGCGTCGTACCAGCGGTCGAACACCTCGATCAGCCACTGCCCGTACGGCGCGGTGGAGTCCGCCGGGCGGCGTGGCGGTGGAACGCTCCAGTTCCCGTGCGGCAGCAGGAAATCCACCGCCGGTGGCGAGTGGGCCAGCAGCGACTCGTACGTCTCGACCGGCGGATTGTCCAGGTCTATCACGCAGAGCAGGCCGGCGAACGCCCCCGGGTGCCGGCGGAGCGCGGCGAGGCCGCGCAGCACGGCGGGATGGCTGGACCGGCCGTCGGCGTGCCGCCGGTGCCGGTCGGTGGCGGCCTGCCCGCCGTCGAGGCTGATCCCGATCCGGATGCCCGCCTCCCACAGCGCCGTGACCCGCCGTTCGGTCAGCAGCAGGCCGTTCGTCTGGACGGTGAAGTCGACCGCCGGGCCCGGACCGAGCCGGGCGCGCAGCCGGGCGGCGGCCCGGATCAGCGGATCCACTCCGGACAGCAGCGGCTCGCCCCCGTGGAAAACAACGCGGATCCGGCTCAGCCGGTGACGGGCGACGTGCTCGGCGATCCGGTGGCACGCCTGCTCGACCACCGGGTCCGGCATGGTGGTGTTGGCGGCCCACCACGGGTCGACGGACTCGTACAGATAGCAGTAGTCACAGGCCAGGTTGCATCGGCTGGCCATTTTGAGGACGAACTCGGAGAACGGTACCGGGCGGCCGGTGGCCCGCCCCGCGATGTCCGGACGGACCTCGGCGGCCGCCATGGCGGGCGCTCAGATGGCCGACTGGAAGCCGGCGACCGCGTCCTGGGGGCGGTCGATCTCGGCCAGGATGCGACGGAGGCTGCGGTTGATCGCCGTGTCGGGCAGACCGCGCAGGTCGGCGAGGCTCACGCGGGTGATGTCGACCAGGTCCGAGACCGGGTCGCCGTCGGCGGCCGGCCGCGCCGTGGGCACGACCGGGCAGCCCTGGTCGGCGTCGCTCGACCCCATGCCGGCCTCCAGAAACGCAGGAGCTACAGACGTGCGCCCGTACCGGTGGACCCGCGAGCGCGGTAACGCTACCACCCGATGCGGGCGCTGGATGTCGGTCACCGGCCGGGCCCGCGCGGTCGGCGCGCGGCGCCGCCGACGGGGCGATCGACTTGGCCGGATATCGACGTACTGAGGTAAATTCTTCGGCCCGCTCAGCGTACTCCCCAGCCAGCCGGATCGATCCGTTTTGCCCAGTTGCCGTCAGTGGCCGAACCGACGGAGCGGAGCGTACGTTCGGCGCGAGGAACCGGCCGACCAGCCCCACAACCGCCGGTCAGGACACCACCGGTCAGGACGCGCCGGTCAGGACAGCGCCGCGACCTCCTCGGCCTCGACCACGCGGTTCCACTCGGCCTTCGCCGCCCGCCAACCCTCGTCGTCCACCCCGGCCCGCCAGTAACCGGAGATGGACAGCCGCTCGGCCGGCACCGCCCGGTCGACCCGCAGCAACCGGCGCAGCCGGCGGACGAACCCCGCCTCGCCATGGACGAAGGCATGCACGGCACCCGGCGGGAAGTCGAACGCGGAGACGGCGGCGACCAGCGCCTCCCCCACCGGACCGGCGCCCCGGTGCAGCCAGACGATCTCGACGTCGGCCTCGGACGGCAGCTTCTGCTCCTCGGCGCCGTCAGCGACCTCCACGAAGACCCGCGCGGTGGCGCCGGACGACAGCCGCGCCAGGGCCGCCGCGATGGCCGGCAGGGCACTCTCGTCACCGACCAGCAGGTGCCAGTCGGCCGCCGGGTCCGGCGCGTACCCGCCGCCGGGACCGAGGAACCGGATCACGTCGCCGGGCCGGGCGGCCGCCGCCCACGGCCCGGCCAGCCCCTCGGTGCCGTGGTGGACGAAGTCGATCGTGAGTTCACGGGCTGCGGCGTCGAACTCCCGCACCGTGTACGAGCGCAGCCTCGGCCACTGCTCGCGGGGCAGGTCGCGGTGTATCACGTCGAGATCGAAGGGCTCCGGATAGCGCACCTCCGGGCGCGGGAAGATCAGCTTCACGTAGTGGTCGGCGAAGTCGCCGACGGGCAGCCCCGCCAACTCGTCACCGCCCAGCACCACCCGGATCATGTGCGGGGTGAGCCGCTCGGTCCGCACCACTCGCGCCGTGGTGATCTTCCTCTTCCGTTCCGCCATGCGACTTAGGCTACCCTAACGAAAGGAAGGGCCCCTCCTTGTCGCTTTCGGTACCGGAAGGGCCCCCGGTCAACCGGTCGGTCCGCCACGGGCGAACCGCCGGTGCCAGGCCACGGCGGCCGGGTCGGTGAGCGACGCCACCTGGTCCACCACCACCCGCAACCGGGCCGCGTCGTCCGGCGCCGCCGTCCACTCGGGAGCGAAGACCGGGTCGAGCCCGTCCGGTGCCCGCTCGACCAGCCGGCACACCAGCTCGGCCAGCACCTCGCGCTGCCGCTCGTACCGGGCCCGGGCGCCGCTGCGACGCATCACGTACCGCAGCGCCATCCCCTTCAACAGCGCACACTGGGCGCGCACCGGCCGGGGCACCACGAGGTCGGCGGCGTACCGGCGCAGCGGACCCGGGCCGTACCGGTCGGTGGTCGCCTCGACGGCGGCGGCCACGAAGCGTCCCACCAGGACGCTGGTGGTGGCCTTGACCGCCGCCTGGGCGCGGTGACTGCCGTCGTATCCGGACAGCGGCGCCAGCGCCGGGTCGGCCAGCAGGTCCGCCAGGACCCCGGCCAGGTAGTCGACCGGTTCCGGCGAGTACGTCGCCGCCACGTCGGCGCAGAGCGCCGCCCGTTCGTCCGGGTCATCCGCCAGCGGCGCGACCCGGAGGTAGCCGCCGTGTACCCCGTCCTCGACGTCGTGCACCGAGTACGCCACGTCGTCGGCCCAGTCCATCACCTGCGCCTCCAGGCAGCGGACCTCGTCCGGCACGCCCGCGCGCAGCCAGCGGAACACCGGCTCGTCGTCGGCGTACACCCCGAACTTGCGCCGGCCGGGCCGGCGCGGCCAGGGATACTTCCCGGCGGCGTCCAGCGCCGCGCGGGTGAGGTTCAGCCCGGCCGAGCGGCCGTCCGGGCCGTACACCTTGGCCTCCAACCGGGTGAGTACGCGCAGCGTCTGCGCGTTGCCCTCGAAGCCACCGCAGTCCCGGGCCACGGCGTCCAGCGCGGCTTCGCCGTTGTGCCCGAACGGCGGGTGCCCGAGGTCGTGGGCCAGGCCGGCCACGTCCACCACGTCCGGGTCACAACCCAGCCACTGGCCCAGTTCCCGGGCGATCTGGGCGACCTCCAACGAGTGGGTCAACCGGGTACGCAGGAAATCATCGGTACCGGCGGTGTGTACCTGGGTCTTGGCGGCCAGCCGGCGGAACGCGGCGGAGTGCAGGACCCGGCCGCGGTCCCGCTGGAACGGGCTGCGGGCGGCGCCGGTGTCCTTGGCCGGCTCGGACACCCACCGCAGCGCGTCGTGCATCTATCGCCGGGCCGAGCTGAGCACGCAGAACTCATTACCCTCCGGGTCGGCCAGCACGGTCCAGTTGACCTCCGGGGACTGTCCCACGTCGACATGCCGGGCGCCCATGTCCACCAGCCGTTCGACCTCGGCCTCCCGGTCGTCCGGGCGCAGGTCCAGGTGCAGCCGGTTCTTTCCGGTCTTCTCCTGACCGACCGGCACGAAGATGACCGCGGGCAGGGTTTCGGGAGCGCGGCGGATCTCCACCTCGTCGTCCGTCTCGTTGACGACCTGGTAGCCGAGCGCCTCCGCCCACCACCGCGCGAGCCGCGCCGGATCCTGGGCGTCGACCACCAGGTTCTCCCACACGCTGCCCACCGGCACCGCCTCCTCGTCCGAACGCCACGTCCATGTGACGGCCAGGTTACGCCCGTTCCATGACGCGCGCGGATCGAGCAATGACAACCTCCGATAGGCCGAGTTTGCTGACCGATCGCCGCGCACCGGGGAACACATCCACCCGGGCCCGGGTGTAGCGTGCCGGAAGCGGAACGTCACCGGATGTCGGAAGGTCGACCGAGTTGCAGCGGCGACCGCCAGCCCGCAAGGAGAGACGCCTGTGGATGCCGAAGCCACCCTGCGGCGCGAGCTGCACCAGTTGCGCCGCCGTCGATCGGACGTGGCGGGCACCGTGTTGGCCGGCGTTGACGGCCTGCACATCACCAGTGACCTGCCGAAGATCGACCCCGAACACGTGGCCGCGATGGCCGCCACCGGCGCGGGGCTCGGCAGCCGGTTCGCCGAAACGGTGGGACACGGCCAGCTCAGCGAGTTCGTGGTACACGGCACCGAGGGGTACGTCGTCTGCTACCCCGCCGGTTGGCAGGCGCTGCTGGCCGTGGTGACCCGTCCCCAGGTCAACCTGGACCGGCTGCACCCGGAGGCCAGGACGCTCGCCCACCGGCTCGGCGAGCTGGTCGACTCGCTCTGGCCGCCGGCGCCCGGCACGGGGATCGTGCCAGCTCCGCGACCGGGCACCGAGCTGCGCAACCCGCGTACCGTGCGAACCCCGTTGACCACCGCACGCGCCAGCCACGACGGCCGCCGCCGCCCTCCCGGCCACCCCTGAGCCCGGGAAGACGGCGGCGGAAGGTCAGCGGCTGTCTGATCCAGCGCTCCGGACGGCCGCCCGACCCGCCTCCAGCCGGGCCACCGGCACCCGGAACGGCGAGCAGGAGACGTAGTCCAGGCCCACCTCGTGGAAGAAGTGCACCGAGTCGGGATCGCCACCGTGTTCGCCGCAGACGCCGAGTTTGAGGTCCGGCCGGGTGGCCCGGCCCTCCTCGCTGGCGATCCGCACCAGCCGGCCCACGCCGTCCCGGTCCAGGGTCTCGAACGGCGACACCCCGAAAATGCCCCGTTCCAGGTACGCCGAGAAGAACGCCGCCTCCACGTCGTCCCGGGAGAATCCCCAGGTCGTCTGGGTCAGGTCATTGGTGCCGAAGGAGAAGAACTGGGCGGCCTCGGCGATCTGCCCGGCGGTCAGCGCGGCCCGGGGCAGCTCGATCATCGTGCCGATCAGGTGCGGCACCTCGATGCCCTCCCGCGCGCACACCTCCCGCGCGACCCGCTCGGCCTCCTCGCGTACCAGCTCAAGCTCCTGCACCGCGTCGACCAGCGGGATCATGATCTCGACCCGCGGGTCGCCGCCGGCCTTGCGCCGTTCGGCGGCGGCCTCGATGATGGCCCGCACCTGCATGGCGAACAGCCCGGGGACCACGATGCCGAGCCGGACGCCGCGCAGCCCGAGCATCGGGTTCTGCTCGTGCAGCCGGTGTACGGCCTGGAGCAGCCGCAGCTCGTTCTCGTGCGCCTCACCGCGTTCCTCGGCCACCGCCACCCGGACGGACAGTTCGGTGATGTCCGGCAGGAACTCGTGCAGCGGCGGGTCGAGCAGCCGGATCGTCACCGGCAGGCCGTCCATGGCGGCGAAGATGCCGATGAAATCCTCCCGCTGCAGGGGCAGCAGCGCGGCCAGCGCCTGCTCCCGCTCGGTCTGCGAGTCGGCCAGGATCAGCCGCTCGACGTACTGCCGCCGTTCGCCCAGGAACATGTGCTCGGTACGGCACAGCCCGATGCCCTGGGCGCCGAACCGGCGGGCCCGCTCGGCGTCCTCGGGGGTGTCGGCGTTGGTCCGGACCGCCAGCCGGCGACCCCGGTCGGCGTACGCCATGATCCGGTGTACGGCCCGGACCAGCTCGTCAGCGTCCTCGGCGGTCGGGTCGAGATGCCCCTCGAAGTAGTCGACCACCGGGGACGGCACCACCGGGACCTCACCCCGGTAGACCGCCCCGTTGCTGCCGTCGATCGAGATGACGTCGCCCTCCTCGATCACCACGTCGCCGGGACCGGTGAACCGGCGGCCCTTCGTGTCGACGTCCAGCTCCTCGGCGCCGCAGACGCAGGTCTTGCCCATCCCCCGGGCCACCACGGCGGCGTGCGAGGTCTTGCCGCCGCGTGAGGTGAGGATGCCCTGGGCGGCGATCATGCCGTCCAGGTCGTCCGGGTTGGTCTCCCGGCGGACCAGGATGACCTTCTCCCCGGACTGCGACCACCGCACCGCCGTCTGCGAGTCGAAGACGGCCCGCCCGACCGCGGCGCCGGGCGACGCGTTCATGCCGGTGGCCAGCAGGTCCGCCCTGGCCCCCGGACCGAACCGGGGGAACATCAGCTGCGCCAACTGGACGCCGGTCACCCGGTTGAGCGCCTCGTCCGGGTCGATCAGCCCCTCGTCCACCAACTGGGCGGCGATGACGAACGCCGCGGCGGCGGTCCGCTTGCCGACCCGGGTCTGCAACATCCACAGCTTGCCGCGTTCGATGGTGAACTCGATGTCGCACAGGTCCCGGTAGTGCTCCTCCAGCCGGGCCATGATGCCGAGCAGTTCGTCGTACGACCGCTTGTCGAGCCGTTGCAGATCCTGCAACGGCACCGTGTTGCGGATGCCGGCCACCACGTCCTCGCCCTGGGCGTTGGCCAGGTAGTCGCCGTAGACGCCCTGGTGACCGCTGGCCGGGTCGCGGGTGAACGCCACCCCGGTGCCGGAGTCCGGGCCGAGATTGCCGAAGACCATGGCCACCACGTTGACCGCGGTGCCGAGGTCGGCCGGGATCCGCTCCTGCCGGCGGTAGAGCACGGCCCGCTCGGCGTTCCACGACTCGAAGATCGCGTTGACGGCCAGGTCGAGCTGCTCACGCGGGTGCTGCGGGAAGTCCCGCCCGGTGTGCTTCACGAAGATCGTCTTGTACGCCTCGACCAGCCCGCGCAGATCGGTGGCGTCCAGGTCCAGGTCGCTGCTGGTGCCCTTGGCCGTCTTGGCGCCCTCCAGCGCGTGCTCGAACTCCTCCCCCGGCACGTCGCAGACCGTCCTGCCGAACATCTGGATGAGCCGCCGGTAGGAGTCCCAGGCGAACCGTTCGGCGGCGGCCGGGTCGGCGCCCTCCGCCGCACCCGCCTGCTGGGCCAGCCCGTACACGCTCTCGTCGTTGAGGCCGATGTTGAGGACGGTCTCCATCATGCCGGGCATCGAGAACTTCGCGCCCGAGCGGACCGAGACCAGCAGCGGATCGGCCGCGTCGCCCAGTTTCCGGCCCATCGCGCTCTCCAGCGCCCTGAGGTGCGTGCCGATCTCCCCGGCCAGGCCGTCCGGCGTCTCTCCACTGTCCAGATAGGCCCGGCACGCCTCGGTGCTGATGGTGAAGCCGGGTGGCACCGGAAGGCCGAGGTTGGTCATCTCCGCCAGGTTGGCGCCCTTGCCGCCGAGCAGGTCCTTCATTTCCTTGTTGCCCTCGGCGAAGTCGTACACGTACTTGGACTGCGCGGTCACCGGAGCCTCCTGAGTCGTTCGACGCTGAACGAAGCCTTAGTTCTGTTCTTACCCCGCTGCCACCCGGCCCCACCAGGGCCGACCGGCACGCCCCGCGGGCCTGGTGGAGCCGTTCGGTGGGCGAAGGCTAAGCGACCACCGGGTGATAGGACAGCGTTCGGTGACAATGCGCACAACCGTCCCTGCTGTCCCGGTTCGTCCGGGCGCATGGGAGCGTTTCTCCGCGCACAACCGCGCACGACCCCCCTTCGCCACCCGGCCGCCCCGGCCGCCCCGGCGGGGGCGGCACCGGTCGGGCGCCGGTCGGGCGCCGGTCGGGCGCCGGTCGGGCACCGGTCGGGCGCCGCCCATGATCACTGGTACGTCAGCGACCTCAACTGGGCCGGTTGAGGTCGCTGACGTACCAGTCGGCAAGGGCGGACCCGCGGGCTGGGGGCGATCTCACCCGCGGGCGCCGCGTTGAGCAGGTCGAGGACGGGTCAGCGGAACATCTCGGCGATCGCGGTGGCCGCCCGGGCGGGCTGGGTGGTCGGGAAGTAGTGTCCGCCCTCGACGATCCGGCAGTCGACCAGCAGCGCCGCCGGCAGCCGTTCGGCCACGGTCTCCGGGGGACACAGCCGGTCGCCGGCGCCGAGCAGCACGTGTACCGGCGCCCCGATCGGCCGATCCAGGCCGGCCGGAGCCAGCGCGATGTCCCGGCGGAACCGGGGCAGCAGCAGCCGGCCGATCTCCTCGTGGGTCAACGAGGTCTCCGGCAGCAGGCCCACCTCGGCCAGCCCGGCGATCAGGGCCGCGTCGTCCGGCTCGGTGAGCAGCTTGCGGAGCGTGTCGCCGACCGCCAGCGGCGGCGCCGCGAGCAGCAACCGGGCGCCGTCCAACCCTGCCGTGCCGGCGAGGTCGGCCAGCGCGACCACGAGCACCGCGCCCAGGCTGTGGCCGAGCAGCACCGTCCGGTCCGAAAGGTACGGCCGGACCGCCTCCCACCAGGCTCGGGCCATCCGATCGAGGTCGGCGCCGCCATCGTGCTCGGCCTCGCCGGCCAGCACCCGCCAGCCTTCCGGCAGGTGACCGGCGAGCCGGCTGAACGAACCGGCCGAGCCGCCGGCGTGCGGGACGCAGATCAGCGTCCGGTCCGACCCCTCCCGCAGGGTCCGCAGGGTCACCGAAGCCCGCCCCGGGGGGACCACCGGGCCGGTGGGCCGGAGGCGGTACCGGGCGAGCTTGCCGGTCGAGGTGACCGGCAAGCCGTCCACCACCTCGACGGTGGCCGGCCGCTTGAACGGCGGCAGGCCG
This sequence comes from Plantactinospora sp. A48, assembly GCF_055793945.1. Classification (NCBI taxonomy): domain Bacteria; kingdom Bacillati; phylum Actinomycetota; class Actinomycetes; order Micromonosporales; family Micromonosporaceae; genus Plantactinospora; species Plantactinospora sp. A48. The sequence goes on from NZ_JBTIXF010000018.1 coordinate 46,534, forward strand.
CGCCGGAACGCCGTGCGGACCGCCCCGCGCAGCCGCTCGCGGTCGACACCGGCGGCCGGCACGACGTACGCGACCGCCTGTTCGAGGCCGTGCGCGTCGCGGGAACCGACCACGGCGCACTGGGCGAGCCCGGGTACGTCCCGCGCCGCCGCCTCGATCTCCAACGGCGAGACCTTGAAGCCGCCGATGTTCAACAGGTCGTCGCGGCGACAGACGTACCCGATGTCGCCGTCCGGTGCCCGCCGGACGATGTCCCCGGTGTACGCGCCACCGTCGGCGAAGGTCAGCGCCGCCGCGTCCGGCCGGTCCAGGTAGCCGGCGGCGACCGAGCCACCGGCCACGTGCAGCCGGCCCTCGGTACCGTCCGGCACCTCCCGGCCGGCGTCGTCCCGGACGGTGATCCGGGTCCCCGGTACGGCCCTACCGGTCGAGCCCGGCTCGGTGCCCCGGGTGGCCACCACGACGTGCAGCACCTCGGTGGCGCCCAACCCGTTCACCAGCGGGACGCCGAAGACCCGGGTGAACTCCGCGCACACCGTGGCGGGCAGGTGCTCGCCGGCCGAGACGGCCAGCCGCAGCGACCCGAGATCGGGCGGCTGACCGTCCCGGGCCCGGTCGAGCAGCGCCGCGTAGACCCGGGGCACCGCCGTCAGCACGGTCGGCCGGTGCCGTGCCACGCCCGCGCTGATCGCGTACACGTCGGGCGGGCCCGGGTTGAGCACGACGCCGGCCCCGGCGGCCAGCGGGAAGATCAGCGAGTTGCCGAAGCCGTACCCGAAGGACAGCTTGGCCGTGGACATCACCCGGTCGGCCGGCGTCAGGTCGAGAACCCGGCCGAACCCGTCGAGCACGGCGGCCAGCCCGTCAGCGGTGTGCAGCACCCCCTTCGGCACACCGGTGCTGCCGGAGGTGTACTGGATCAGCACCACCTCGGCCGGCTCCGGCGTCGCGGCCGGTGGCGCCGGCAGGTCGACCGGATCGGCCCACCCGGGCCCACCCCGGGGTACGTCGAGGGCGCCGTCGGCCGGCACCACGGCCGCGGCCCGGTCGTCCAGGTGCAGGTAGCGGGCCCCGCAGTCGTCCGCGATGAAGGCCAGTTCCGCGCCGGTCAGCAGCGGGCTGACCGGTACGGCGACCATCCCCCGCCACCACATCGCGAGGATCGCCACCACGGTCGGGATGGCGTCGTCGGCCACCACCAGCCCCGCCGAGCCGGGCGGGATGCCGGCGGCGGCCAGCCGGGCCGCGTACCAGCGCACCGCGCGGTGCAGCAGGGCGTAGCTGATCCGGCCGTCGGCGTCGACGTAGGCCGTCGCGGCACCCGCGTCGTCGGCCAGGTGACCAACCAGCAGCCGGTCGAGCAGGGCTGAGTCCGTCATCTCGGTCACCCTTCCGGTCCCGACCGCGCGGCCCGCGGTCCCGGTTCGCTCCGCACCAGCGGTTCCGGCTCAGTCCGCATCCGTACCTCGGACCTCGATGATGCTCGCGGTTCCGGGCTCGATCGCCAGGGCGCGCACCCGCACCGGGCCGCCGGTGGTCCGGCAGTACGCGACCGCGGCGGCCACCGCCAGGAGGCCACCGGCGGCGCCGAAGTCGCCCAGCCGCGCCTCGACGTGCCACACGTCGCCCCGGCCGGCCAGCGTCGCCACGGCGGCCGGGTCGGCCGTCGACACCACGGTGCACCGCGGCGGGTCGCCGGTCAGGTCCTGGTCGTCGAGGTGCCGGGTGAGGTCGGCGGGCCGGGCCGGGTCGTACCCCAGCCGCTCCGCCCGGTCGACAATCACCCCGTCGGCCGGGCCGGGCCGGCGGCCAAGCTCAAGGCAGACCGCGCCCTCGACCGGTACGCCCGGTCCGGCCTCCCCGTCGGGCACGCCCCACCGGCTCAGCGACGCCGAGCCGCCGACCAGGGCCCGGGTCGCGGCGCCGCCGGCCAGGAACCGAACGGCCTCGACCAGCGCCGACGCCCCGGCCGTCACGCCGCCGACCATCGTCTCGGTCGGGCCGGTGAGGCCGAGCCGGATCGAGACCGTCGACGTCGGACCGTTGAACGCGGACAGCGGCGCCAGGAGCGGGCTGGTCAGCCCCGGGTCGAGCAGCGCGGCGTCGGTGCAGACGGCCGCGTACTCGGCAAGGCCGGCGGTGGAGCTGGCCCAGAGCACCGCCGCCGGTTCCCCGCCGACCGGCCAGGACGGCGTGTACCCGTCGCTCCCGGCCACCGCGTCGGCCGCGGCGGCCAGGGCCAGCAGCGACTCGTCCGGCCAACCGCGTAGGCCACGGCTCGACAGGCCGGCGGGCAGTCGGATCTCGACCGGCGAGCCGACCCACCTGTCGACCGGCCGCAGGTCGGTGTGCGGCGCGACGAGCCGTCGTGTCGCGCCCGGTACCGGTTCCGCCCCGGTGAGTTGGCGGACCAGGTCGGCCGGCTCCCGGACTCCGGGCAGCCGGAGACCCAGGCCGCGTACCGGCCACCCGGTCCCGGCACCGGCCGTGCTCTCCCAGGCCGGGCCGGCCATCGCGGTCCCCCGGGTCGGGTCATCCATCGCGGTTCTCCGGCTGTCCGTCGCGGGTTCCCGCGCCGAGCAGCAGCGTGGTCACCGCGCCGCCGAAGCCGTACGCCGGGCTCGCCACCAGCTCGACCCGGCCGTGCCGACCCTCGGCGGGTACCAGATCGAGTCCGTCACACGCCGGGTCGGGACGCCGGAGGGTCGCGTTGCCCGGGATGACGCCCTCGTTCAGCGCCCGGACCGCGAGCACGGCCTCCAGCGCGGCGGCCGCCCCCGCCGCGTGGCCCAGCTGACCCTTCACCGAGGAGACCACCGGACGTTCCCGCCCGGCCAGCACCTTGGCGGTGGCCCGTGCCTCGACCCCGTCGTTGGCCGGCGTCCCGGTGCCGTGCGCGCAGACCCAGTCGATCTCGTCCGGCTCGGCGCCGGCCTCGGCCAGCGCGGTCTGGAGGGTGGTCACCAGCGCGGACCCCTCCGGGTGCGGCTGGGTCATGTGGTGCCCGTCCGAGGCGGAGGCGCAGGCCAGCACGGTGGCCAGCGGCCGCGCACCCCGGGCGGCCGACCGCGTCGCCCGCTCCAGCACCAGCACCCCGGCGCCCTCGGCCGGCATCGTGCCCCGACGGTCCGCGTCGAACGGCCGTACGGTGTCCGGAGCCAGCGCCCGCAGCGCGGTGAACATCGCGAAGACCTCCAGCGACAGTTCCTCCACCCCGGCGCAGATCGCGACGTCCACCTCACCGGCCAGCAGCGCCCGGCGACCGGCGGCGATCGCCGCGTTGCCGGCGGAACAGCCCGGCGCCACCAGCAGGGCCGGCCCGGCGGCGGGGACGACTTCGCGAAGCGGGTCGAGCAGCGCCGCCGGCCACGCCCAGCCCCGGCCGGGCACGGTCAGCCCGGCCGGTCCGATCCCCCGGTCGAGGATCGGTCGGGTGGCCAGCACCGTGCCGACGTACAGCCCCACCGGGGAACGCGGCCGGAGCGGGGATTCGCCGGCCGGCCCGGCGGCCCCGGTCGGCGGACCGCCGGGGTACGGCCGTCCCGTCGGGTCCAGTCCGGCGTGCGTCAGCGCCTCGGCGACGGCCGCCGCGAGGTACCGGGCGGCCAGCGACGGGTGCGCCGGCACCAGGTCGTCCAGCGCCGCCACGGCGGCGTCGGGCACCTGACCGGCCCGGCGGGTGGGGTAGCGGGACACGTCGAACCGGGTCACCGGTCCGGTCAGCACCCGACCGGCGCGCGTCGCGGCCCACAGCCGGTCGACGCCCAGGCCCGCCACGGAGACCGCGCCCAGCCCGGTCACCACCACCGGGTCGCGGGGGGTGAGCCGGTCAGGCGGCAAGGGGTACTCCCCGGTCCCGCAGGACGGTCAACACGTCGCTGAAATCTTTCAATCCGGCTGCTTCAGAATCTGCGAGTCGTATTCCGAATCGCCGTTCGATCTGTACCACGAATTCGATCTTTTGAAGCGAATCTATTCCCAGGTCTTCGTAGAACGCGGCGCCGTCGGTGATCTCCTCCGGCGTCACCTCGAACACCTCCGCGGCCATCGCCCGTACGTCGGCGGCGGTCATTTCCCGGTCCTGCTGCATGTCCCGCTCACTCTCTCGCCGCTGCCCAGGCGGCCGACCACACGACTTCGCATGGATTTTCCACGTACTGAATGCGAGTTGGTATCGGTCGATACGTTGAGGCGCACCGGCATCGGTTCCCGGGCGCCGACACCTGCGGCGGAGTCTGCACCGGACACGACTGCCGGACAATGCGCCTCGCCGTCCCGGCACGGGCCTTTCGGACGAGGACATGGGAGCGCTCCCAGGAGCCGTGCCGGCCGACGCGGGCTAGCCTTGGCGCATCCCCTCGGGGCAAGCCGGCCCCGCCGACCAGCAGAGAGAGACGGCCGTGAGTACCGGTCCGCGTACCCCCCTCGATCTTTCCTCCCCCGACCCCCAGAGCACCGACGACGCCGGGGCGGCCCGGCTCGACGCCCTGGTGCCGGCGCCCGTGCGGGTCGACCGGCTGCCCGGGGTCAGCTACCGGTTGACACCGGGGACCGGCGTTCGCGCCACCCCGGAGCCCGCCGCCCTGGCCGTGGCCGACCGGCTCGCCGAACTGCTGCGGGGACCGACCGGCTTTCCCCTGCCGGTCGGGCCGGCCGGATCGGCGACCGCCGAGGGGGACATCGTGCTGCTGCTCACCCCCGGCACCATCGCGCCGGAGGGCGGCGGCGCCGAGGGCCACCAAGCCGAGGGCTACCAACTCGACGTCACCGCCGAGGGCGTCACCATCCGGGCCCAGACCCCGGCCGGACTGCACAACGGTACGCAGACCCTGCGCCAACTCCTCCCGCCGGCCATCGACGCCGGTACGCCCCAACCCGGCCCCTGGTCGATCCCCGGCGCGCGGATCGTGGACCACCCCCGGTACGCCTACCGGGGCGCCATGCTGGACGTGGCCCGGCACTTCTTCGACGTCGCGGCGGTCTGCCGGTTCATCGACCAGCTCGCCCGATACAAGATCAACCATCTGCACCTGCACCTCACCGACGACCAGGGCTGGCGGCTCGCCATCGACTCCTGGCCCCGGCTGGCCGAGATCGGCGGGGCGAGCCAGGTCGGCGGCGGACCGGGCGGCTACTACACCCGGGAGGACTACCGGAGGATCGTGGCCCACGCGGCCAGCCGGCAGTTGACCGTGGTGCCCGAGATCGACGTACCCGGACACACGAACGCCGCGCTCGTCGCGTACCCGGAACTCACGCCCGGTGGCGTCGCACCCGGGGTCTACGCGGGCACCGAGGTCGGGTTCAGCGCCCTGGCCGTCGACCAGGACCGGACGTACGCCTTCCTGGCCGACGTCTTCGGCGAGCTGGCCGACCTCACCCCCGGGCCGTTCCTGCACCTGGGCGGCGACGAGGCGTTCACCCTGCGACCCGACGAGTACGCCGCGTTCATGGGCCGGACCCAGCGGATCCTCGCGGCCACCGGCAAGCGGGTCCTCGGCTGGCACCAGATCGCCCCGGTGGAGCACGTCGACGGGCGGGTGTTGCAGTACTGGGGCACCAGCCGGCAGGACGCCGGGATGGCCGCGGCGGTGGCGCGCGGCGCCGAGGTGCTGCTCTCGCCCGGGGACCGCACCTATCTGGACATGAAGTACGCGGCGGACACCCCGCTGGGCCACGACTGGGCCGGGCACATCGAGACCCACCGGGCGTACGACTGGGATCCCGCGAGCCACCTGGAGGGCATCCCGGCCGACCGGGTGCTGGGGGTCGAGGCGCCGCTGTGGACCGAGACGGTGACGACCTCCGATGAGATCGAGTTCATGACCTTCCCCCGGCTGCCGGCGATCGCCGAGCTGGGTTGGTCGGCCGCGAGCGCCCGGAACTGGGCCGATTTTCGGCGCCGACTGGCCGCCCAGGGGCCACGTTGGCACGCCGCCGGAATCGCCTTTCATTCGTCCCCGCAGGTGCCCTGGCCAGCGCGGAAACCGACGATTCCCGGGCAGCGAGCGGGTCGGTCCCGACGGGCCCCCGACGCGCTATACCGCAACTAGTTTGGCAAAGCAACCATTTCTTTCCGCCATCCATCTATGGAGAATTATGAACGCCCGTTAACCCCGCGGGCAGGCGGACCATACCCCCGGTTCGTCTTCCGATAGATGGAGGCGACATGCGTCGTACCGCCATTGCCCTGGGTGTGCTGACCACAGCGACGTTGGTCACGACCCTCGGTGCCACCGCCGCCAACGCGGCGCCCACGGACCTCTTCGGCCGCGCGGTCGGACAGCTCAAGAGCCACGCCAGCGCCGCGCACGTCGGCGCCGACCAGACGTTCACCCTCAAGAACGTCACCACCGACGCCGACGGCACCCAGCACGTCCGGATGCACCGCTACTACCAGGGCCTGCCGGTACTCGGTGGCGACCTCGTCGTACACCTCGGCAAGGGCAACACCTGGCGCGGTGCCAGCGAGAACCTGACCACCGCGCCGTCCGCCGGCACGCTGGCCCGGCGGGGCGGCATCAGCGCGCAGGCCGCGGGCACCGCCGCGCTGGCCAGCTCGACCGCCGCCGACAAGCGGGTGACGGGCAGCCAACTCGTGATCGACGCCAGCTCGGGCACCCCGACCCGGGCGTACGAGGTCGTGGTCGCCGGCGTCCGGGCCGACGGCACCCCCAGCGAACTGCACGTGCTGGTCGACGAGACCAGCGGGGCGGTCCGCGACTCGTGGGACACCATCGAGACGGGCACCGGCAACACGTACCACTCCGGAACCGTGACCGTGGGCAGCACCGCCTCCGGCTCGACGTACCAGCTCACCGACGGCAGCCGGGGCGGACACAAGACGTACAACCTCGGCAACCGCCGGTTCGGCACCGGAACGCTGGTCACGTCCAGCACCAACGTCTTCGGCGACGGCACCCTGAGCAACGCCTCCACCGCCGCGGCCGACGCCGCGTACGGGGCGCAGGAGACCTGGGACTTCTACAAGAACACGTTCGGCCGCAACGGCATCCGCGGCGACGGCGTCGGGGCGTACAGCCGGGTCCACTACGGCAGCAACTACGCCAACGCCTTCTGGGACGACTCCTGCTTCTGCATGACGTACGGCGACGGCGGTTCCGGTTGGTACCCGCTGACCTCGCTGGACGTGGCTGGGCACGAGATGAGCCACGGCGTCACCAGCAACACCGCCGGCCTGACCTACAGCGGTGAGTCCGGCGGCCTGAACGAGGCCACCAGCGACATCTTCGGCACGCTCGTCGAGTTCTACGCGAACAACGCGAAGGACCCCGGCGACTACCTGATCGGCGAGAAGCTGCGCAGCACCGGCACCCCGCTGCGCTGGATGGACAAGCCCTCCAAGGACGGCAACTCGGCCGACTGCTGGTCCAGCACGGTGGGCAGCAAGGACGTCCACTACTCCTCCGGGGTGGCGAACCACTTCTTCTACCTGCTCGCCGTGGGTAGCGGGTCGTCGTCCTGGGGCACCAGCCCCACCTGCAACGGCAGCTCCATCACCGGCATCGGCAACGCCAAGGCCGGCGCCATCTGGTACCGCGCGCTGACCGTCTACATGACGTCCAGCACGAAGTACGCCGGGGCCCGCACCGCGACCCTGAACGCCGCCCGCGACCTGTACGGCTCGGGCAGCACCGAGTACAACACCGTGGCCGCCGCCTGGTCCGCGGTCAGCGTCAACTGAGCTGAAAGGAAGGGCCCCCTGTTATCGCTTTTCGTATAGCAGGGGGCCCTTCTTAACGCCCGACGAACCGGCTCAGTTCCGGGCCAGGGCGGAACGGCGGTAGCCGTACAGGGCGTAGACGAGCAGTCCGAGTCCGAACCAGACGGCGAAGCGGATCCAGGTCACCGCGCTGAGAAAGGTGATCAGCCACAGAGAGAAGAGGACGCCGACCGCCGGCACCACCGGCATGAACGGCAGCCGGAACGTCCGCGGCGCGTCCGGACGGCGGTAGCGCAGCACGATCACCGCCACGCAGACCACGACGAACGCCAGCAGGATGCCGATGTTCGTCAGTTCGGCCGCCTGCCGGATCGGCAGGAACCCGGCGATCACCGCCGAGCCGGCGCCGACGATCCAGGTGATCCGGGTCGGCACCCGGCGCACCGGGTGCAGCCGGCCGAACCAGGCCGGCAGCAGACCGTCCCGGCTCATCGAGAACCAGACCCGGGTCACCCCGAGCATGAACGTGAACATCACCGTCAGGATGCCGATGATCGCGCCGGCCGCGATCACGCTGGCCAGGCCGGACAGGCCGACGGAGGCGAACGCCGAGGAGAACCCGCTCTCCGGGTCGATGTCGGTGTACTTCTGCATCCCGGTCAGCACCAGGGTGGCCAGCACGTACAGCACCATCGACACGCCCAGCGAGTAGAGGATCGCCTTCGGCATGTGCCGGGTCGCCTCCCGGGACTCCTCCGCGGCGGTGCTCATCGCGTCGTAGCCGAACACCGCGAAGAACACGGTCGCCGCGCCGGTCACCGCGCCGCCGAAGCCGAACGGGAAGAACGGCGAGTAGTTCCCGGTCTTCACGTGGAAGAAGCCGACCACGATCACCAGCAGCACCACCGCGACCTTGACTCCCACCACGACCGTCTCGAACCGGGCCGCCGCGCGGATGCCGAGATTCAACAGGTACGCGATGAGCAGGCAGAGCAGCACCGCGAACAGATCCACCACGTGCCCGTGACCGGTGCCCGGCGCACCCAGCAGCCAGGCCGGCAGATCCAGCCCGACCTGACCGACCAGGAACCCGAAGTAGCCGGAGATGCCGATCGCCACCACCGCGACGATCGCGGTGTACTCCAGCAGGAGATCCCAGCCGATGAACCAGCCGACGATCTCACCGAGCACGGCGTATCCGTAGGTGTACGCCGAGCCGGCCTTCGGGATCATCCCGGCGAACTCCGCGTACGACAGCGCGGCCGCCGCGCTGGCCACGCCGGCGATCAGGAACGACACCAGCACCGCCGGGCCGGCCGTCTCGTTGGCCACCGCCCCGGCGAGGGCGAAGATGCCGGCCCCGATGATCCCGCCCACGCCGATGGCGGTGAGCTGCCACAAGCCGAGCGAGCGGAACAGCTCACCCTCGTGCTCCTCGACCAACCGCTCCACGGGCTTGCGGCGGAACACCCCCCGGCCACCCGACCCGGTCCACCGTTCCTCGGTCATCGTCGACCTCCCGTCGCCCGGCACACGTTGTGTCGACGATGGTAGATATCAACGTGTCGCACCGCAGCGGAACGCGGACGTACCGTGATCAGCCGCCGGAGTCGGCGAGTTCGGCGCCGGTCGGCACCTCGTCGCTGTCCCGGTCCGCCAGCCAGCCGTCGGGCAGGAAGACCTTGCCCGGCGCGTTGGTCCGGCCGCGCGGCTGGCCGAGCGTGTCCACGGGAAACGGCTCGGCGGGATCCAGCTTGCCCAGCAGGTCGTCCAGCTCGGCCAGGGTGCTCACCATGGCCAGCGCCCGGCGCAGCTCGCTGCCCACCGGGAAGCCCTTCAGATACCACGCGACGTGCTTGCGGAAATCCGTGCAGCCGTCCCGTTCCGGATCCGCCGGCCGGCCGGCGCCGCGCCGCTCGGCCGCCTCGGCCTCGCTGGGCGCGAACGCCGCGACCAGCAGCTCGGCGTGCCGCCGCATGGTCGTGGCCACCTCGCCGAGGTTCGGCAGCCGCCGCTGCGGCCGGCCGGCGAAGGCCGCCGCGAGGTCCGCGAACAGCCACGGCCGGCCCAGGCAACCCCGGCCCACCACCACCCCGTCGACGCCGGTGTGCGCGACCATCCGCAGCGCGTCGTCGGCCTCCCAGATGTCGCCGTTGCCCAGCACCGGTACGTCGAGCGCCTGCTTGAGGGTCCCGATGGCGTCCCAGTCGGCGGTGCCGGAGTACCGCTGGGCGGCCGTACGACCGTGCAGGGCCACCGCGGCCACCCCGGCGTCCTGGGCGGCGAGCCCGGCTTCGACGTACGTCAGATGGTCGTCGTCGATCCCCTTGCGCATCTTGACCGTGACCGGGACCCCGGCGGGGGCCGCCGCCTCGACCGCGGCCCGGACCAGCCGGGCGAAGAGCCGGCGCCGCCACGGCAGGGCCGAACCGCCGCCCTTGCGGGTCACCTTGGGCACCGGGCAGCCGAAGTTGAGATCGATGTGGTCGGCCAGCCCCTCGTCGACCACCATCCGGACGGCGGCGGCGGTCACCTTCGGATCGGTGCCGTAGAGCTGGAGGCTGCGCGGCCGTTCGTCCCCGCCGAACGCGATCATTCGCAGCGTCTTCGGGTTCCGCTCGACCAACGCCCGCGTGGTGATCATTTCGCAGACGTAGATCCCGCCGCCCTGCTCCCGGCACAGTTGCCGGAACGCCACGTTCGTGATGCCGGCCATCGGGGCGAGCACCACCGGCGGGCGCACCTCGTACCGCCCGATGGTCAGCGGACGTACGACGGGAGCGGCAGCGGCGGTTGTCACCGTACGAGTGTAAGGAAGGGCCCCTTGTTATCGCTTTCTGTATAGGAAGGGCCCCCGCTTAACGGCGAGCCATATCACAATCGCGGGTCTCGCGGGGGTTGTGCACAGGCGGCTCCGTTGTCCACAGATCGACCCGGAGGCACTCCCGGCCGGCGCCGGCAGCCGAGATGCTCCCGCCATGACTGTTCTCGAAGACGCATCCCACGGCGACGCGCGTCCCGGCAGCGCCTCGACGATCGATATCGAGGCGACCGCGCTGCGCCAGCACCAGATCGTCACCCGCGCCCAACTGCTGATGGCCGGCATCACCGACATGTACATGTACCGGCAGGCCCGGCGCGGACGCTGGCAACGGGTGCTGCCCGCCACGTACGCCCTGGTCACCGGCGTCCTCACCGACGAGCAGCGGCGGATCTCCGCGGCCCTCTACGCCGGGCCGAACGCGCAGCTCACCGGGGTCGCCGCCCTGATCTGGTACGGCTTCCGCCACTGCCCGCCGACCGACAAGATCGAACTGGTCGTCCCGCACCAGACCCGGCGCGCCTCGGCGGGTCATGCCGTGATCGTCCGCGCGCTCACCCTCGATCCGCGGGCCCGGGACGCCGACCTGTACCGGGTCTGTTCCCCGGCGCGCGCCGTCGTGGACGCCGCCCGTACCCTGCGGCAGCTCCGCGCGGTCCGGGACATCGTCGCGGAGGCGGTGCAGCGCGGCCACACCGACCTGGCCCGGTTGGAAGAGGAGGTACGGCGGGCCCGGCGCAGTCGGACCGGGTACGGCGGATCGTCGAGGACGCGTACCGCTCCCGGCCGACCGCCGGGGTCCGCACCGAGGTGATCGTCTCCGGCGAACCCGACGGGACCGGCCGTTGACCGCGCCGGACGGGCGGAAGCGGACCCAGGCGTTAAGAAGGGCCCCCTGCTATACGAAATGCGATAACAGGGGGCCCTTCCTTGCAACAGCGTCAGCAGCCGGGGAGGCGCTCGATCAGGTACGTCTCCACGCGGTCCAGCGAGATGCGTTCCTGGGTCATGGTGTCCCGGTTCCGCACCGTCACGGCGTTGTCGTCCAGGGTGTCGAAGTCGACGGTGACGCAGAACGGCGTACCGATCTCGTCCTGCCGCCGGTACCGCCGGCCGATCGCCTGCGAGTCGTCGAACTCGACGTTCCAGCGCTTACGCAGGTCGGCGGCCAGACCCTTGGCCTTCGGCGACAGCGCCTCGTTGCGGGACAGCGGCAGCACCGCCACCTTCACCGGGGCCAGCCGCGGGTCGAACCGCATGACCGTCCGCTTGTCCACCCCACCCTTGGTGTTCGGCGCCTCGTCCTCGTCGTACGCCTCCAGCAGGAAGGCGAGCACCGCCCGGGTGAGCCCGGCGGCCGGCTCGATCACGTACGGCACCCAGCGCTCACTCTTCTCCTGGTCGAAGTACGACAGGTCGACGCCCGAGTGTTTCGAGTGCGTGGTGAGATCGAAGTTGGTGCGGTTGGCGACGCCCTCCAGCTCGGAGAACTCGGTGCCACCGAACATGAACCGGTACTCGATGTCCACGGTGCGCTTCGCGTAGTGCGACAGCTTCTCCTGCGGGTGCTCGTAATAGCGCAGGTTCGCCTCGCTCAGCCCGAGGCCGGTGTACCAGTTCCAGCGCTCGGCGAGCCAGTACTCGTGCCACTGCTCGTCGGTGCCGGGCTCGACGAAGAACTCCATCTCCATCTGCTCGAACTCGCGGGTGCGGAAGATGAAGTTACCCGGGGTGATCTCGTTGCGGAACGACTTGCCGATCTGGGCGATGCCGAACGGCGGCTTCTTGCGGGCCGAGGTGGCCACGTTGTTGTAGTTCACGAAGATGCCCTGGGCGGTCTCGGGCCGCAGGTAGTGCAGGCCCTCCTCGCTCTCCACCGGGCCGAGGTAGGTCTTCATCAGGCCGTTGAACATCTTCGGCGCGGTGAACGAGCCCTTGGAGCCGCAGTTCGGGCAGTTGATCTCGGTCAGCGACGCGGGCGGGCGGCCGTGCTTGTGCTCGTACGCCTCCTCGAGGTGGTCGGCCCGGAACCGCTTGTGGCAGGACTGGCACTCGGTCAGCGGGTCGACGAACTCCTCGATGTGGCCGGACGCCTCCCAGACCTGCCGGGCCAGGATGATCGCGGAGTCGAGGCCGACGACGTCGTCCCGCTGCTGCACCATGGTCCGCCACCACTGGCGGCGGACGTTCTCCTTGAGTTCCACGCCGAGCGGGCCGTAGTCCCACGCCGAGCGGGTACCCCCGTAGATCTCGCTGGACGGGTAGACGAAGCCCCGGCGCTTGGCGAGGCTGACGACGGCGTCGATACGGTCGGCTGGCATGGTTACCTCCTACGCCGACTGGCGGTCGGCGGGGACGGATCGGGGACGATACGGACGAAGACTTCGGTACACGCTACGGGCTCACACGGTACGGACTCACGCCGGCCCGAGCCCAGCAGATTACCGGCCCGCCCACCTCGGACCGCCGGCCGGGGCCGCCGGGCCGCCAGCACCCGCCGGGGCCGGCTGCGCCGCAGGGCGCCGCTGCCCACGATCGAGGGTACGGGTGGATCAGCTGATGCCACACACCTCGAACCGGCCGGTGTCGCTGTCCTGGGCCAGCGTGACCCGCTCGCTGCGCTGCTGTCCACCCACGTAGGTCACGGTCACCGGCACCGTCACCTCGGGCGGGCTGGTGGCCTTGCCCACCTGGTACGAGCTGATCTCCGGCTCCGTGGAGACGCGCTCGGAGAACTCCCCCGGTGACTCGCGCTGCTGGTCGACCTCGCAGAGCAGCCCGTACGCCTTGTCGTACTGCTTGTCCCGTACCGCCTGGAGATAGTCGCTGACCACGACCCGGGCCTGTTCGTTGACCGCCCGGGTGGTGGAGACCACGAATCCGACCAGGGCGGCGCCGCCACCGCCGCAGCAGATCGCCGCGACCAGCGCCCCGGCACCGAGCCCGAGCCACAGCCGCGTGGTACGCCCCTCGGTCGGCGGGGCCGCGAACGGCGGCGTGACGCCCGGCCCCCGGGGTGGCGGCGGCACACCCGGCCCGGCTGGCGGTCCGGGCAGCCCGGTCGGCGTGCCGGGCCGGGCCGGCGCCCCGGTCGGGATGGCGGGCGCCCCGGTCGCCGACGGCCCACGCCAGCCGCCGGGGCTCTCCGGCGTCGGGTCGCTGCCCGGGGAGCCGAACGGCACGGGTACGTCGTGCCCGGTCGGCATCGACCGGCCGCCCGGTCCGGAAACGGTCATGACCGCAAGGGTAGTGCCCTACCTCTCACCGGTGCGGATCAGTCGCGCGATCACTCGCGGTGATCTCGACCGGTCCGTCCGGTTCGGCGCTCGCCAGTGGTTCGTACGCGGACGGTTCGTCGAGCGATTCGGCCAGCAGTGGCGTCGCGTGGATCTTCACGTCGAACCCGCCGAGTGCCCGCCGGTAGCTGCCGACCGATTCCCACTCGGTGACCAGGCACCAGTGCCGGGGGTCGTCCAGCGCCCGGGCCAGCTGCCCACGCCGGTAGCCCGGCCGGGCCGCCAACGCGGCGAGCGCGGCGTGGGCCCGGACCGTGAACGGCTCCGCGTCCGACTCGTCCACCAGGAACCGGTTAGTGACGAGCACCCGTACCTCCTCGCAGTGACCGGCCCGGTGGCCGGGTTGGCGACGGCCCCACCGACGGCCGCGCCCGTAGGATCCGTGAGGTGCAGCCTACGCAGCCACGGTTCCTGGCCCGACTGGCCCGGTTGAACCCCACGACCGTGTTCCTCGCCACCCTGGTGGTGATGTTGATCGGACTGTTCGCCCCCGGGATCGTGGGCGGCGCCCTGTTGCTGGTGCTCGGTGCCGGGCTGCTCGCCCTGCTCGCGACCACCTGGCCGGTGCAGTCCCCGGCCACCCGGCTGATCCGCCTGGTGATCCTGACCCTGCTGCTCGGCGTCGCCCTGCTCAAGATCGTGGGCTGAGCACCGTCACATACACTCATGCGTTTTTGACAATCATTGTCATCTTCACGCAGAGTTGACCCATGTTCCGCCGAGCCCGAGCCCTGACCGCCGCGGCCGTCGCCCTGACCGGCCTGGTCGGGGTCGCCGCCTGCGGTTCCCCCCGCGACACCGATCCGGATCACGTCGACGTCGTGGCCGCCTTCTATCCGCTGCGGTTCGTGACCGAGCGCGTCGGTGGGGACGCCGTCCGGGTCACCACGCTGGCGCAGCCCGGCGCCGAGCCGCACGACCTCGAACTCACCCCCCGACAGGTCGGCAGCGTCAGCGGCGCCGAACTCGTGGTCTACCTGCGCGGCTTCCAGCCGGCCGTGGACGAGGCCGTCGCGCAGAACGCCGCCGGCCGCGCCTTCGACGTGGCGGCCGGGCAACCGCTGCGGGACGCCGCCGAGCCCGACCGCCACGATGGTGCGGTGGCGCCGGCCGCCGCGCGCGAGCACTCGGACACCGGCGGCAAGGACCCGCACGTCTGGCTCGACCCGACCCGGCTGGCCGGCATCGCCGACCGGCTGGCCGAGCGGCTGGGCGCGGTCGACCCCGGACACGCCGCCGACTACGCGGCCCGAGCCCGCGCGCTGCGGGCCGACCTCACCACCCTGGACACCGGGTACGCGACCGGACTGCGCGACTGTCAGCGACGCGAGCTGGTGACCGGCCACGAGGCGTTCGGCTACCTGGCCGACCGCTACCGGCTGACCCAGATCGGCATCTCCGGGTTGACGCCCGAGCAGGAGCCGCCGCCACGCCGCCTGGCCGAGGTCGCCGACCGGGCCCGCGCGCACGGCACCACCACGATCTTCTTCGAGACCCTGGTCAGTCCCAAGGTCGCCGACACCATCGCCCGGGAGGTGGGTGCCCGCACCGCCGTGCTGGACCCGCTGGAAAGCCCGCCGGCCGGGGCCGACGAGGACTATCTGACCGTCATGCGCGCCAATCTGGCCGCCCTGCGTACCGCCCTGGAGTGCTCATGAACGAGCGCAGCGGCCTCATCACCCAGATCAGCGCGGATCGGCCGCATGGCGGATCCGCGCGCAGCGAGGAGGCGTCATGAGCGTCGTCACCGTCACCCACGGGGCCGTCGGTTACGGCGAGCGACTCGTGCTCCGGGACGTCACCTGCGCCATCGGTGCCGGTGAGGTGGTCGCGGTGCTCGGCGCCAACGGCTCGGGCAAGTCGACCCTCATCCGGGCCGTGCTCGGGCTCGTACCCCTGCGTGCCGGCTCCGTCGAGCTGTTCGGCGTACCGCAGCGGCGGTTCCGGCAGTGGGCCCGGATCGGGTACGTCCCGCAGCGGCTCGGCGCCGGCAGCGGCGTACCGGCCACCGTGGCCGAGGTGGTCGGCGCGGGCCGGTTGGGTCGTCGTGGCATCCTGCGCCCGCCGGGCGCGGCCGACCGGACCGCGGTGGCCGAGGCGCTGCGCGCGGTCGGGCTGACCGACCGGGCCGGCGACCCGGTCGGCACCCTCTCCGGCGGGCAGCAGCAGCGGACGCTGATCGCCCGCGCGCTGGCCGGCCGGCCGGAGCTGCTGGTGCTGGACGAACCGACCGCCGGGGTGGACGCGGCCAGCCAGGACGCCTTCGCCGAGGCGCTGGGCGGCTTCGTCGGGCGCGGCGGAACGGTGCTGCTGGTGGCCCACGAACTCGGGCCGCTGCACCCGCTGATCGATCGCGCGCTGGTCGTACACGGTGGTCGGATCGCGCACGACGGACCGGTGCCGGAACCGGCCGGTCACCATGCCGCCGACGACCACGACCACGTCCATCCGCACGGTCCGGACGAACCCGTGGGGGTGTGGTCGGCATGATCCTTTTCCAGTGCCAGATCAGGACGACCGGGGTGTGGTCGGCATGATCCTTTTTCAGTACGAGTTCATGGTGCGCGCCCTGGTCGGCGCGCTGGTGATCGGGTTGGCCGCGCCCGCGCTGGGGATCTACCTGGTGCAGCGCCGACTGGCCCTGATCGGGGACGGCATCGGGCACGTGGCCCTCACCGGGGTCGGCGCCGGGCTGCTGCTCAACCGGTCGCCCGTGCTGGTGGCGGTGGTCGTCGCGGTACTCGGAGCGATCGCCGTCGAACTGGTCCGGGAACGCGGCCGGACCTCCGGCGACATGGCCCTGGCGGTGCTGTTCTACGGCGGGATCGCCGGCGGCGTGGTGCTGGTCGGCCTGTCGGGACGCGGCACCAACCTCGGCGCGTACCTGTTCGGGTCCCTGACCACCACCTCCCGGGCCGACGTGACCACCATCGCCGTACTCGGGGTGCTGGTCCTGGCCACCATGCTGGCGCTGCGGCCGGCGCTGTTCGCGATCTGCCACGACGAGGAGTACGCCCGGGTCTCCGGGTTGCCCGTGCGGGCGCTCAACCTGCTGCTCGCGGTGACCACCGCGGTCACCGTGACCATCGCCATGCGGGCGGTCGGGGTGCTGCTGATCAGCGCGCTGATGGTGGTGCCGGTCGCCGCCGCCCAGCAACTGACCAGGGGCTTCCTGACCACCATGATGGCGGCCATGGCCATCGGCGTGCTCTCCGCCGGTGCCGGGGTGTGGATCGCCGGAAACGCCGACACCGCCCCCGGGGCCACCATTGTGGTCCTCGCCATCGGCGCCTTCGTGGTCCTCGGTGTCGCCGGAACGGCCCGGCAGCGCCTACGTCGTCGGCACCGGGCCGACGCCTCGACCGTCCCGGTCGAGCCGCCCGAGGTTGTCCTGCGCGGGTGACAATGCTCGACACTGGTTATCGTTACGGTGTGACCGGCAGGGCGGGCTATGAGGCGTACGAGGGTGCCGGTGAACTCCTGCGCGCGCTGGCCGCCCCGATCCGGGTGGCGATCGTGACCGAACTGGCCGGCGGGGAGCGGTGCGTACACGAGCTGGTGGACAAGCTCGGCGCCCCCCAGCCGCTGGTCTCGCAGCATCTGCGGGTGTTGCGCGGCGCCGGGGTGGTACGCGGCTCGCGGCGCGGCCGGGAGATCGCCTACGCCCTGGTCGACGAGCACATCGCGCACATCGTCGCCGATGCCGTCAGCCACGCCGGGGAGGCACCGTGACCGCCGGGAAGACGCCGTGACCACCGGGGAGACGCCGTGACCACCGCGGAGAGCGGGCCGGTCCGCAACACCCGCCAGCGCAGCGCGGTCAGCCGGCTGCTCGGCGAGGTCACCGGCTTCCACAGCGCCCAGGATCTGCACGCCATGCTCCGCGACCGTGGCGAGCGGATCGGGCTGACCACGGTCTACCGCGCCCTGCAGACCCTCGCCGACGCCGGCGAGGTGGACGTGATGCGGCCGCCCGGCGGGGAGCACCTCTACCGCCGGTGCAGCGAGGGGCACCACCACCATCTGGTGTGCCGGGGCTGTGGTCGTACCGTCGAGGTCGAGGGGCCCGCCGTGGAGAGCTGGGCCGACCGGGTGGCCGCCCAACACGGTTTCTCGGACGTCAGCCACACCCTGGAGATCTTCGGCAACTGCGCCGCGTGCGTCCGCTGAGCGGAGCCACCGCGGCCAACGTCAGCGGAGTGCCGGGGGCGGCGGCGAAGGCCGGGGCCAGCGTCGGCGGAATGCCGGGGGTGGCGGCGCGTGGCACGCTGTCCGACGTGAAGATTTATGCCGACCGTTTCCCCACCGCGCTCCGCCAACTCCTCACCGATCTGCTGGTCGTCGTCTGGATCTACGCCTCGGTCCGCTTCGCGCTGTGGGTGCACGATCTCGTCGAGAAGCTCGCCGTACCCGGACAGAAGCTGGAGGGGGCCGGGACCGGACTGGCCGGCAACCTCGCCGACGCGGGCGGCAAGGTCGGCCGGGTCCCGCTGGTCGGCGACGAGCTGACCACACCGTTCCAGAAGGCCGCCGAAGCGGCCCGCTCGGTCGCCGACGCCGGCCGCGACCAGCAGCAACTGGTCGGCAAGCTGGCCCTGGCGCTGACCATCGCCGTGCTGGTCTTCCCGCTCGGGCTGGTGCTGTTCGGCTGGCTGCCGCTGCGGGTGCGCTGGATCCGCCGGGCCGGCGCCGCCGCCCGGCTCCGGTCCGCGCCGGCCGGCCGCGACCTGCTCGCGCTGCGCGCCCTGGCCACCCAGCCGCTACGCCGGCTGACCAGCATCGACCCCGACGTGGCGCAGGCGTGGCGGCGCGGCGACGATGCGACCCTCGACGCGCTGGCCGCGCTGGAGTTACGCGGGCTGGGACTCCGGCCGTCCCGCTGACCCGCCGCCGCCGTCTCCGCCGGGCCGACTTGCCGCGACCTTCGATAACCTCGGGCACCGACCGCTAAGGTTTCAGCTCGTGCCGTACGTACTTGGGATCATCGGTCTGCTCATGCTGGGGTATGCCGCCGGGTTGCTCTGGTTCGTCCGCCGTGGGCGGCGGATCCCGCAGGCCGGCTACCTGGGCCTGCTCCTGCTCAATGGTGTCCTCATCGCGGCCCTGCTCGCCTGGGCGGTGAGCCGCCGGTAACCAACCGGGGTCATCCGGCCCACCGGCTCCACCGGCTCCGGCAGCGTTAACAGGGGGCCCTTGCTATACAAAAAGCGATAACAAGGTGCCCTTCCTTTCACTGGATGCGGCGGCGGACGTCCTCGACGGTGGACTCGCCGGGCTCCCAACGCGCCACCCAGGGCCGGTCGTCGTCCGGGGTGAGCACACCGTCCTCGAGGAAGGCGTACCGGCCGGCCAGGATCCGTCGGGCGGCGGCGTTGTCGACGGTGTCGGTGTTCTCCCACAGCGCCGCGAAGAGGGCGTCGATCCGCAGCCGCGCCTGGCGGCTGAACAGGTCCGCCAACTCCACGCCCTCGGGCCGCTCGTCCCGCTCGGCCCGGGCCCGTACACAGGCCGCCGAGATCGCGAACAGCTCAGCGCCGATGTCCACGATGCGGCCGAGGAACGCCTGCTTGCGCTCCATCCTGCCCTGCCAGCGGGACATCGCGTAGAAGGTCGACCGGGCCAGCTTTCGGGAGCAGCGCTCGACGTAGCGCAGGTGCCCGGCCAGCGGGCCGAACTCGGCGTACGCCGTGGGGCGCTGGCCGCGACCGACCGCGAGCGTCGGCAGCCAGCTGGCGTAGAAGGCGCCGGCCCGCGCGCCGGCCCGCGCCTTGCGGGCCAGCCCGGCGTCCGGGTCGATGATGTCGCCGGCCACCGACAGGTGCGCGTCGACCGCCTCCCGGGCGATCAGCAGGTGCATGATCTCGGTCGAGCCCTCGAAGATGCGGTTGATCCGCAGGTCCCGCAGGATCTGCTCGACCTCCACCGGCCGCTCGCCCCGGGCCGCCAGCGACTCGGCCGTCTCGTAGCCCCGGCCGCCCCGGATCTGCACCAGCTCGTCGGCGATCTTCCAGGCCATCTCGCTGGCGTACAACTTGACCAGGGCGGCCTCGATCCGGATGTCGTTGCGATCGTCGTCGGCGAGCCGGCAGGACAGGTGCAGCATGGCCTCCATGCCGTACGTGGTGGCGGCCATGAACGCCAGCTTGGTGGCCACCGCCTCGTGCTCACCCACCGGCCGGCCCCACTGCACCCGGTCGTTGGCCCACTGCCGGGCGATGTTCAGCGACCACTTGCCGGCGCCCACGCACATGGCCGGCAGCGACAACCGGCCGGTGTTCAACGTGGTCAGGGCGATCTTCAGACCCTTGCCCTCACCACCGATGACGTTCTCGGCCGGCACGAACACGTCATGGAACCGGGTGAGGCTGTTCTCCAGGCCGCGCAGGCCGAGGAACTCGTTTCGGCGTTCCACCGTGATGCCCGGCGCGTCACCCTCGACGACGAACGCGGTGATCCCACCCCGCCGGCCCTCGCCGGCCGGTACCCGGGCCATCACCACCAGCAGGGTGGCCACGGTCCCGTTGGTGGCCCAGAGCTTGACGCCGTTGAGCCGGTAGCCACGGCCGTCCTCGGTCGGTTCGGCGGTGGTGGCCAGCCGAGCCGGGTCGGAGCCGACATCCGGCTCGGTGAGCAGGAACGCGGACACCTCCCCGCCGGCGAGCCGGGGCAGGTAGCGGCGCTTCTGCTCGTCGGTGCCGAACAGCTTGAGCGGCTGCGGCACCCCGATCGACTGGTGTGCCGACAGCAGCGCCGAGATCGCCGGGCTGGCCGAACCGACCAGCATGAGCGCCCGGCAGTAGTCGAGGTTGGACAGCCCCAGCCCGCCGTACGACGGGTCGATCTTCATGCCGAAGGCGCCGAGCCGGGCCAGCCCCCGGAAGACCTCGTCGGGGATCCGGGCGTCCCGCTCGATCTGCCGGCCGTCCACCTCGGACCGCAGGTATCCGCGCAGCCGGTCCAGGAACCCGGCCGCGGCGGCCGATCGCTCGGGGTCACCGGCGGGCCACGGGTCGATGAGGTCGAGCCGGAAGCGGCCGAGGAAGAGTTCCTTGCCGAAGCTGGGCTTGCCCCACTCGGACTCCCGGGCCGCCTCGGCGACCTGTCGGGCCTCCTTTTCGGAGACCTGGCCCGCCTCGGCGGGCAGCGGTCCGGTCGCGGCCGCGTCGTCCGCGTCGCTCGCCGCGCCGCGGTCCTGGGTCGTGGTCATGGCGGCCTCCCCTACCGAGCTGGTACGACGGTCCCGACAACCGACGTTACTACTCAGTTCTACCCACTGGTAGGTCCCTCGACACCGCTGGTCAGTGCCGGCCGACGGGCCCACCGACCCGCCGGATCAGTCGTCGGCGGCCGACGTCTTTCCCCGAACCGCGCCCTCGTGTTCCTCGTCCGCGAACTCCTCGTCGGCGTCCTCGTCCGCCCAGTGGTGCCGGAAGAGTGGCATCGCGATCCAGAACACGACGAACCACAGGCCCGTGATGCCGGACAGGAGCACCGCGATGGTGCTGTCCAGCAGGAAGTCGGTGATCAGGAAGACCGAGCTGACCATCGCCACGAGCATGAAGACCAGACCCCAGGTGGCCATCCGGTGCGCGTACACCACCAGCTCGGGCTTGCGGCCCTGCCGGAACAGCGCCCGATGGAAGGCCACCGGCGCGATGATCAGCGCGGCGGCGCCGGAGGCGGCCAGCAGGGCGACAATGTAGATGTCCCGCTGGAGGTCCGTGGTCTTGTTGAACTGAGCGCTGAACGGCAACGTCAGCAGGAACGCGAAGAGGATCTGCACGCCCGTCTGGGCGACCCGCAGCTCCTGCAACAGGTCGGCGAAGTTGCGCTGCCAGCGCTCCCGCTCGCTCTCCTTGCTCACCGTCACCTCCGGCCCGCTTCTCCCGCGGTCGACCGCCCGCGTGCTGGATGATCTTTCCCAGCGGACGACCGGGACAAACCCCGACAGCGGGCGGGCCGGCGGTCAGGAACCGCGGCGGATCCGCCCGGCGTACCGCTCCTCCAGCACCCGGTTGTGCTCGTCGCCGCCGGCCATGTTGGCCGAGAGATAGACCGGCGGCGTCTCACCGGCCGCCACCATCCGGCCCACCACCTCCACGACCAGCTGCTGGGCCAGCAGCGCCGCGGTGATCGAGGAGACCGCGCCGACCGTGCCGCCGCCGGGCAGCGGCAGCGCCGCGTCACCGTACGGAGCGCCGTTGTCCAGCACCACGTCGGCGAAATCCGCGAGCTTGCGGCCGGACGGGTGTCGGGACGCCATCCGGGCCGAGTGTTCCGCCGAGGTGATCGCGATCAGCGGATGGCCACGCTCAGTGACCAGCCTGGCAAGCTCGACCACGGCGCCGTTGACCCCGGAGTTGGAGGCGACCACGAAGATGTCCCGGGGATCGAGCGGAACCAACCCGAGCAGCCGGTGTGCCACCGCCGGATCCCGTTCCAGCGTCGGGCCGAGCACGCTGGCCGGCTCCCCGCCGTACAGCACCAGGTCGCGCAGGGCGATCCGGTTGGTCGGCACCAACCCACCGGCCCGACCGGCGATCTCCATGGCCAGCGCCTCGGAGTGCCCGGTGCCGAACGCCTGCACCACGCCACCGGCCCGCAGGGCGGTGTGCAGCAACCCGGCGCCACGCAGCACACCGGCCCGCTGCGCTTGGGAAACCCGGACGATCGTCCCGGTGACCGCATCGAGGTAGCCGTCGGCGTCCAGCGTCATTCCGTCCTCCCCGCCGCCGCGGACTCCGGCCCGGCCGGCCCAGGGTCGCCCGCGGTGGCCGTACCCGTGGCTGGGACGTCGCCGGTCGCGGCCGGGGAGCCGGCGGCGGGCATTGGGCCGCCGGCGGGCATTGGGCCGCCGGCGGGCATTGGGCCGCCGGCGGGCGTTGGGACGGTGTTCCCGGTCAGCCAGCGCACCGCGAAGTCGACGGCGGACCGCTGGTCCAACAGTCGGGCCGTGCCGGAACCCACCGGCCCGACCCGGACCGGGATGGCGGCCTCCAGGTCGGCACCCAACCGGTCGAACACCCCGGAATCCAACGCCACGTCCTCCCACCAGGCCCACCGCCGGCCCCCGTCGGCGGTACGTACGGCGGCGCCCAGCCGCTCCCGTGGTGGATCCGGACGCCGGTACTCGGCCAGGTGCAGCGAGGTGTTCGAGTCATGGCCGACGCCCAGCAGCAGTACCTGCGCCGACCGCTCGTAGAGACGGGCCAGTGGGGAGCCCTCGCCGAGCATGTCGGCCAGTTCGTGCCCGCCGACGATCTCGGCGGCGGCCGGCCCGAGGGCGGCGAACGAGACGTGCGGGTGATCGCTGCGCTGGGCACCGGGCGTGGTGCGGACCAACTCCGCCAGCACGCCCATGTACCGGCTCGGGGTCACCGCCGGATCGAAGCCGGGCATCTCCTCGCGGATGATCCGCCACCAGTTCTCGGGCACCGGCGGGTTCTGCCAGCCGGCGGGGTCGGAGTTCTCCGGCGTGTGCGTCGGCACCACGAGGGTGCCGTCCGGACCGAGCACGTCACGCAGCGCCAGCGCCAGCGCCTGGGGACCGCCGCAGACGAACCCGAGGGCCCGCGTCGAGGCGTGCACCAGCAGCACCGAGCCCGGCCGTACGCCGAGGGCGAGCAGCTGCGCCGCGAGCGTGGCACGGGTGTGCGGCACCGGCTGGACGGCGGCGGCCGGCCCGTACGCGCCGGTCGCCTCGCCACCGCCGACCGCGACCGGTCCGGGCACCCCGGCCGGCTCCGGCGACCCGGTGCTCACCGCGCGCCGGTCCGGGACAGGATGGCCTCGACCAGCGGCTCGGGCGCCTCGTCGGGGATCCAGTGCGACACCCCGGTCAGCTCCACCAGCCGGTAGTCGCCGGTGACGTGCCCGGCGCAGGCCATCGCGGCGGTCCGGCCCACCGCCACGTCGCGGTCGCTCCACACGTACGTCGTGGGCACGGCGACCGGGCCGGCGGCCAGTTCGGACCCGGACATCGCCCGGTACCAGTTCAGCGCCGCGGTCAACGCCGCCCGGTCGCGCATCGGCCGGGCGTACGTCTCGACCCGGTCCCGCCCGACGCCCGCGAGCATCCGGCGCAGCACCGCCGCGTTCAGGGCGAGCAGCACGGTCTCGGCCCGGCCGGGCTGGCGGAACAGCGACATGTACGCCGACCGCGCCTTCTGCCGGCGATCGGTGGCCAGCGCGTGCGTGAACGCCGCCGGATGTGGCACCGAGACCGCGGTGAGGGTACGGACCCGGTCCGGATGCCCGGCGGCGAGGTGCCAGCCGACAATGGCGCCCCAGTCGTGCGCCACCAGGTGTGCCGCCGGCACGTCGAGCGCGTCGAGTACGGCGACGGCGTCGGCCACGCACTCGGAGATCCGGTAGTCGGCCACCGCCGCCGGGCGCGCGCCGGGCGAATAGCCCCGCTGGTCCAGCGCGTACGTGCGCAGCCCCGCCGCCCACAGCCCCGGCGTCACGGCGGCCCACTCGCCGCTGTGCTGCGGGAAGCCGTGCAGCAGCAGTACCGGCTCGCCGTCGGCCGGTCCGCCCGCGTACACGTCGAAGGTCAGACCACGGACGTCGAGACGGATGTCCGGATCGGGGCGCATCGCCGGAGCGTACCTATCGATCGGCCGGACCGCACCGCCGTTCCGGCCCGCCAACGCCCGTCAAACGTTAGGAGGGGACCCTTCCTATACGAAAAGCGATAAGCGGGGGCCCTTCCTTTCCGCGCAGGTCAGGGGGTGCTAGCGTCGATGAGACAACTTCACATCCGACAGGGGAGCGCACAGCGCTGAGAGTGCGGGCCACGGCCCGCAGACCCTCGAACCTGATCTGGGTAATGCCAGCGCAGGGAGTTCGGTCGACCTCCAGCCGCGCCGCGGACCGGGCCAGCCGGTACGCGGCGTGCGTCTTGCCTGGTTCCTACGAACTGGGAGTCAACAATCATGAACAACAACCGGTGGCGCACCGTCGACATCGTGGTCGCCGCGGTCCTCGGCATCGCCTTCGGCGTCGTCTTCTGGGCCTGGGGACTGCTCTGGAACGGTCCGGCCGACGCCATTCCGCTGCCCGGCCGGGCCCTGCTCTACGGCGTCTGGCTGGTCCCGGCGGTGCTCGGCGCGCTGGTGATCCGCAAGCCGGGCGCGGCATTCTTCACCCTCACCGTGGCCGCCCTGGTCTCGGTGGCCCTGGGCTCCAGTTGGGGCTGGACCCTGGTGGTGCAGGGGCCGCTGGAGGCGGCGGCCGGTGAGCTGGCCTTCGCGATCTTCGGCTACCGGGTCTACCGGCTGCCGGTGGCGCTGCTCTCGGGCGCCCTGGCCGGCTTCGCGGCGGCGCTCTACGACGTCTTCGTCTGGTACCCGGACACCGCGTGGGGCAGCTTCCGCATCCCGTACCTCGCCCTCACGGTGGTCAGCTCGGTCGTGATCGCCGGCTTCGGCGGGGCGGCCCTGACCCGGGCGCTGGCCAACACCGGCGTGCTGGACCGGTTCCCCGCCGGCCGGGAACGGGCCACGGTCTGACGGGTGAGCGCGGTCGAACTGCGCGGATTCGGTTGGCGGCACGCCGGCCGCCGGGCCTGGGCGGTACGCGGCGTCGACCTGCGGGTCGAGGCCGGCGAACGGGTGCTGCTGCTCGGTGAGTCCGGAGCGGGCAAGAGCACGCTGCTGGCCGCGATCGCCGGGCTGCTCGCGGCCGATTCCGGCGAGCAGGAGGGCACCGTCCGGATCGACGGCCTCGCCCCGGCGGACGCCCGCGAGCGGGTGGGCATCGTCTTCCAGGATCCGCAGGCCCAGATCGTGCTCGGCCGGGCCGGCGACGACGTCGCGTTCGGGCTGGAGAACCGGGGGGTGCCGGCCCCGGAGATCTGGCCCCGGGTCGTCGAGGTGCTGCGCCGGGTCGGTTTCCCGTACGACCGGGACCGTCCCACCAACGCCCTGTCCGGCGGCGAACAGCAACGGTTGGCCCTGGCCGGCGCGCTCGCCCCGCGCCCGGGTCTGCTGCTGCTGGACGAGCCGACCGCCAACCTCGATCCGGCCGGCGCCGAACTGGTCCGGGGCGCCATCGCGGCGGCACACACCCCGGACACCGCGATGATCCTGGTGGAACACCGGGTCGCCGAGGCGCTGCCGCTGGTCGACCGGGTGGTGGTGCTGGCGGCCGGCGGCGGCGTCCGGGCGGACGGCCCACCCGGGGCGATCTTCGCGGAACACGGCCCGGGGCTGACCACCGCCGGGGTGTGGGTGCCCGGCTACCAGGTACCGGACCGGCGGTCCCGGGGCACCGCCGGGCCGGAGCTGCTGCGCGCGGAGCGGGTCGGGTTGCCGGGCCGGCTGCCTCCGGTCGATACGACCGTCCGGGCCGGTGAGGCGCTGGCGCTGCTGGGTCCGAACGGGGTCGGCAAGTCCACCCTCGCCCTGCTGCTCGGTGGCCTGTTGCGCCCGGGCACCGGCCGGGTGGTGGCGAGCCCGGCCCTGACCGACCGGGACCGTGTCACCGGGGGCCGTTCGCGGCCGGGCCAGGCCGGATCGGGCGACGCCGTCGGCCTGCCCGGGGGCCGTTGGCGGGCACGCCGCGTCGACCGGGACGACGCGGAGCCGCACCGCTGGCGGGCGCCGACGCTGGTCGGCCGGATCGGATCGGTCTTCCAGAACCCCGAGCACCAGTTCGTCACCGGCACGGTCGCCGCCGAACTCGCCGTCGGTCCGCGCCGGATCGGACGTACCGAGGTGCAGGTCCGGACCACCGTGGCCGAGTTGCTCGACCGGCTGCGGCTGGACCGGTTGGCCGGCGCCAACCCGTACACCCTGTCCGGCGGCGAGGCGCGGCGGCTGAGCGTCGCGACCGCCCTGGCCACCGCGCCCCGCCTGCTGGTCTGCGACGAACCGACCTTCGGCCAGGACCGCCGCACCTGGCTGGAACTGGTCGACCTGCTGGCCGAACTACGGGACGCCGGTCACGGCATCGTGACCGTCACCCACGACGCCGACTTCGTCGCGGCGCTGGCCGACCGGTGCGTACCGCTCGGCCCTACCGGTCCCGACCGGCCGACCGCGCCCGCGACGCTGGTCGAGGCAGGTCGGACGGAGCCGGAGGTACGACGATGACCGACGCCGGCTCCCCGATGGCACCGCCGACCCGGCCCGGCCCGGTGCCGGCGCCACTGGCCCGACCCGGCCCGGTGCCGGCGCCGCTGGCCCGGCGTAACCCGGTGGCCAAGCTGGCCGCCGCGCTGCTCTTCTCGGCGGTGCTGGTGGCCAGCCTGGACCCGCTGACCCCGGCCCTTGCCATCGCGATGGAACTGGCGGTGGTGCCGGCGTTCGGACTGCGGTACGCGGAGCTGGCCCGGCGTGGCTGGCCGGTGCTGACCAGCCTCGCCGGGTTGACCCTGACACTCGTGCTGTTCTCCGTCGATCGGTCCGGTGCGGTGCTGGCCCGGCTCGGACCCGTGACGGTGACCACCGGGGTGCTGCTGACCGCGTTCGGTCTCGGGCTGCGGCTGGTCGCGGTGGCGCTGCCCGGCGTGCTGGTCTTCGCCAGTACCGATCCGACCGACCTGGCCGACGCGCTGATCCAGAACACCCGGGCGCCGGCCCGGTTCGCCATCGGCACGCTCGCGGCGTTCCGGCTGGTGCCGCTGCTCGGCGCCGAGTGGCAGACCATCAGCATGGCCCGACGGGCCCGAGGGCTGGACGCCGGCCGGAACCCGGTGGCCCGGGTACGACTCTTCGCCTCCACCGCGTTCGTGCTGCTGGTCGGCGCAATCCGCCGGGGCACCCGGCTGGCGACCGCGATGGACGCCCGGGGCTTCGACAGTGCCACCCCCCGCACGGTGGCCCGGCTGCAGCGGTTCGGACCCGCCGACGTCCTGCTGGTGGCCGGCGCGGCGGCCCTGGCCGGTGCCGCGCTCACGGTGAGCGTGCTGGCCGGAACCTTCCGCCCCCTGCTGTAAGGAAGGGCACCTTGTTATCGCTTCTTGTATAGGAAGGGCCCCCTGTTACCGCCCGTCGCAAGGCGCGGCGCACCGGGCCGAATCTCGGGTGCCGGGGTGGTGGCCGGTGGGCTAGGGTGACGGAACTTCCACGGGTGCTCCCCCGGAATCACGCCGCAGCGCGGGGGGCACAACCGGCCAGGGTCGGTCCGAAGGGGCGGCAGCGATGTCGTACACCCTTCGGAAGGAACAAACCGTGCATTTCGGTCTCGGTCTGCCCATCGACGACCCAACGTCCCTGCTCACCTGGGCCCGGCGTGCCGACGCCGGCCCGTTCCGCACCCTCGGCCTGCTCGACCGGCTGGTCTACCACAACCCCGAACCGATGGTCACGCTCGCGGTCACCGCCGGAGCCACCCAGCGGATCCGGTTGCAGACCGAGGTGCTGCTGGCGCCCCTGCACCGCACCGCACTGCTGGCTAAGCAGGCCGCCACGCTGGACCTGCTCTCCGCCGGTCGCTTCACCCTCGGCATCGGCCTCGGCGGTCGTACCGATGACTACGCCGCGGCCGGGCTGGACGTCCGGCGCCGCGGACGTCGACTGGATGACCAGCTCGCCACCCTGCGCACGCTCTGGGCCGGTGAGCCCCACCCGGCGGCGGGCGCCCCCGTCGGACCCCGGCCGGCCCGGCCGGGCGGCCCCGAGGTGCTGATCGGGGGCTTCGCACCGGCAGCGCTCGCCCGGATCGCCCGCTGGGGCGACGGCTTCCTCGGCGCGGCGCTCCCACCCGCCGGGCTGGACCGGCTGTTCCGGTCCGTGGAACGGTCCTGGACGGTCGCCGGCCGGCCCGGCCGGCCACGGCTGGTCGCGCAGGTCAACGTCGCCATCGGCCCCGACGACGTGGTCGACGCCGCCCGCCGGGCCCTGCTCGCCTACTACCAACCGAATGAGTACGCGGAGCACGCGGCACGGAGCATGCTGAGCACCGCCGACGGTGTCCGGGAGGCGGTCTCGGCAATCGCCGGGACCGGCGCGGACGAACTGATGCTCTACTGCTGGGCCGTCGACCCTGACCAGGTACACCGGCTCGCCGACGTACTGGGCTGAACCAGTGTCCGGGCGGGGTCATCGCGGCGCGGTCGATCGACTGGCAGGATCGACGGCATGCTTATCGCGTTCTCGGTGACTCCGCTCGGTACCGGCGAGTCGGTGGGTGACCTGGTGGCCGAGGCGGTCCGGGTGGTCCGCGAATCCGGCCTGCCGAACTCGACCGACGCCATGTTCACGCTCGTCGAGGGCGAGTGGGACGAGGTGATGGCGGTGGTGAAACGCGCCGTCGACGTGGTGGCCGCGCAGGCGCCCCGGGTGAGCCTGGTGCTCAAGGCCGACGTACGCGACAGCGTCACGGACGCGCTGACCGGCAAGGTGGCCCGGGTGGAGGCACGACTGGCGCAGGACTGAGCGGCCCGCCACCGCCTGACCCGGCCCGCGACCCCCGGCCGTTCAGCCGCGCGGTGCGGCCCTGCCGGCGCCGCGAGGCGTGGCCCGGTCACGCCTCGCCGATGGTCGCGTGCATCTCCCAGACCAGGATCTCGGCGGGTTCGGTGGCCGTCACCCGCTGGCCACCGGACGCGGTGATCCGGGCCCCGTCTCCGGCGGTCAACCCGCCCGCGCCCTCCAGCGTGACCGCTCCGACCGGTACGTACAGGTGCAGGAACGGCGCGTCCGGCAGGGTGACCGTGTCTCCTCGCTGGAGGCGGGCGGCGTGCAGCGCCGCGTACCGGTTCTGGATCCGGATCGCGGCGGCGCCGTCGTGCTCGTCCATCCCGGACGCGACCGGTACGAGGCCACCCCGCAGCAACTCGTCCCCGATCTCCAACTGCTCGTACCCGGGATCGATCCCCGGCTCGTCGGGCAACACCCACATCTGCACGAAGCGGACCGGCTCGGAGTGCGGGGTCGTGTCCGAAACCCGCCAGGCGTCGTTCTTCTCCGAGTGCATGATCCCGGTACCGGCGCTCATCCGCTGGGCCAGGCCGGGGTAGATGACCCCGGTGTGCCCGGTGGAATCCTGGTGTACGAGCGAGCCGCGCAGCACCCAGGTGACGATCTCCATGTCCTCGTGCGGATGGGTCTCGAAGCCGGTACCCGGTCGCACCACGTCGTCGTTGTTCACCAGCAGCAGACCATGGTGGGTGTTGCCCGGGTCGTAGTGTCGGGAGAACGAGAACGAGTGCCGGGAATCCAACCAGGACAGTCGGGTGGCGAACCGGTCGTCGGCCCGCTGTATCGCCACCGACGGCGACAGCGCCATCGCGCCGGTCACGGCGCACCCCCGGCCGCACCTGCCGTGCGATCCCGGAGCACGGCGGCCACGGCCCACTGCCCCGGTACGCCGAGCGACGCGGCCCACTCCCCCGGCGCACCGAGCGGCGCGACCCGGTCCCCTGGTACGCCGAGCGGAGCGGTCACCATGCGGTCCCGGGTTGACCGGCCGCCGGGCTCCAGGCCAGCGCGGGTTCGCCGCCGGCCAGTTCGGCGATCTCCCCGGCCGGCGCGGTGGCGATGTGGTTGAGCTGCGCGCAGTGTTGTTCGGCGATCTCCGCACAGATCTCGGCCACCTGCTCGCAGAGCGGGCTACCCAGATCAGCCGCGTTCAGCCCCATGATCATCTTGTACCGAAGCTCGTCCATAGCCTCCCCCGTCCGCGATGTTCCCCCTCCAGCGATCGTACGGACCGGTCCCGGGCCGGCGGGCCGACCGCCAATTTGATCATGAGAATCAGACCGGGCACGAGGTCAGGAAGGGCCCCTTCCTATACAAAAAGCGATAGGAAGGGGCCCTTCCTTGCTGGTCAGCTGCGCCGGAAGGCGTACCGGCGGCCGGGCCCCGCGGCACGGCCGGGCCCGACGCCGCGGCCCTTGCCGCCGCGTTCCGTCGGTCCGTTCCGCGGCGTACCGGCCGACCGGTCCAGGCCGGCCTCGTCCGCCGCCGTGGAATCGGGCAGCGGTACCGCGATGGGCCCGGTCAGGGCGTCCGCTGCCAGCGCCACGGGGTCGACACGCAGGCCCAGCGGTCCATGGCCGGCATGCGGGTCCAGCGCTGCGGAATCGGCGTGCGGGTCCAGCGCTGCGGAATCGGCGTACGGGTCCGGGCCGTCCGGGGTGGGGCTGGTGGCAGGCATCTGTGCCTCCTTGACGGGTCAGCCGTGCTCGCGAAGCCGATCACGGCAGGCGAAAAGGGACCACCCGGACGGCACGTCGACATCACACGTCGGAAGCTTTACGGGACGCCCGGGTCATCGGCGCGCCACGACGGGGCGGGCCGGACTGGAAAGAGGGGCGTCAGAAGCGCATGCGAGGAAGGTATCCGACCCGCTCGGGGCACGCACCCGATTTACCGCTCGGGGCGTTAAGCGGGCCCCCTGCTATCCGAAAAGCGATAACAGGGGGCCCTTCCTTACGTCGTCAGCTGGGGGCGACCGGGTTCGGCAGCGCGCCGCCGAACCGGCGGTCCCGCTGCGCGTACAGCTCGCAGGCGTACCACAGGTGCCGCCGGTCGAAGTCCGGCCAGAGCGTGTCCAGCACCACCAGCTCGGCGTACGCCGACTGCCAGAGCAGGAAGTTCGACAGCCGCTGCTCGCCGGAGGGGCGCAGGAACAGGTCCACCTCCGGCACCTCCGGGTGGTAGAGGTACCGCGCGATGGTCTTCTCGGTGATTCGGTCCGGATGCAGCCGGCCGGCCGCCACCTCCCGGGCCAGCGCCGCGGCGGCGTCGGCGATCTCGGCCTGACCGCCGTAGTTGACGCAGAACTGGAGGGTGAGCGTCGAGTTGTTCCGGGACATCTCCTCGGCCGTCTGGAGTTCGGAGATGACGCTCTTCCAGAGCCGCCCGGCCCGACCGGACCAGACCACCCGGACGCCGAGGTCGACCAGCTGGTCGCGGCGGCGTCGGATCACGTCCCGGTTGAAGCCCATCAGGAACCGGACCTCGTCCGGCGACCGCCGCCAGTTCTCGGTGGAGAAGGCGTACGCCGACAGGTACGGGATGCCCAGCTCGATCGCGCCCTCGATGGTGTCGAAGAGCGAATGCTCCCCCGCCTCGTGGCCCTTGGTACGCGGCAGCCCGCGCTCCTTGGCCCATCGGCCGTTGCCGTCCATCACCACGGCGACGTGCCGGGGCAGCGCCTCGGTGGGTAGCGCCGGTGGCCGGGCACCGGACGGGTGTGGCGTGGGTGGCACCGGTTCGCGGCGGTCCCGCCGGGTCATACCTCGGATCACGTCGTCGTCCCCCTGCTCGTCTGCCCATCGGCCGGCGGTCGCGGTTCGAACCCCGGCGTCCGCCCACCGGACCCCGGCCCGCCCCGGTCGACCAGCGGCAGCGAGCGTAACCCGCGCTCCAGATGCCATTGCAGATGAGCCGCGACCAGGCCGCTGCACTCCCGGCGTACTCCCGGTTCGGCCGCGTCGGCGACCCGCCAGTCACCGCTGGTGAGCGCGGACATCAGGTCGATGGTGGCCGGGGCCGGGTGGGCCGCGCCGGGCGGCCGGCAGTCCCGGCAGACAGACCCCCCGGCGGGTACGGAGAACGCGCCGTGCCGGCCCGGCGTGCCGCAGACGGCACAGGCGAGCAGCGCGGGCGACCAACCGGCGTGCGCCATCCCGCGCAGCAGGTACGCGTCGAGCACCAGGGTGCTGTCGTGGCTGCCCTCGGCCAGCGCCCGCAGCGCGCCCAGGGTGAGCAGGAACAGCCGCAACGAGGGCTCGCGTTCCACCGGGGTGAGCCGTTCGGCGGTCTCGGCGATGGCGCTGGCCGTCGTGTACCGCGGATAGTCGCCGAGGAACCGCTTGCCGTACAGGTCGATCCCCTCGACCTGGCTGACCGTGTGCAACGGGCTGCCGATGTTGCCCTCGGGATCACCGGCGAGTTGCAGGTCGACGTGACCGAACGGCTCCAGCCGGGCCCCGAACCGGGAACTGGTCCGGCGTACCCCCCGGGCCACGGCCCGCAGCCGGCCGTGCCGGCGGGTCAGCAGCGTGATGATCCGGTCGGACTCGCCGAGCTTCTGCACGCGCAGCACCACCGCGTCGTCGCGGTAGAGCTGGCGGCGGTATCCGGGCACCGCCCCATTCTGCCCGGTCCGGCCCGGCCCGCCGCCCGGTGGGTGTTGCGGGGCGCGTCGTAGCGCGCCGGGTTGCCGGGGCGCGTCGTAGGCGCCGCGACCGGGGGTGATCTCAGGGTTCGATCCGGGGTGGCGCCGTGGAAATCCCGGATGTGACCGACCCCGGGCCGTCCGTAGGGTTCCGGTCATGAGAGTTCCCCGGGTCGCCGTCACCGCCACAGCCCTCACCGGCGTCGCCGCGCTGGCGGCGTTGACCGGGTGCTCCGCGCTGTCCACCGCCTCGGAGAAACGGTTGGACTTCACCCGCACCGAGCCGGCCGCCATCGACACGATCGTGCTGAGCCCCGGTGCCGGGAACGTCGTGATCCACACCGGGTCCGGGACCGGGACGACCATCAAGCGGGTCGTCCGGTACCGCACGAGCGAGCCGAAGGACGCGACGTACAAGGTCGATGGCTCGTCCCTGATCCTCGACACCGACTGCGGACACAACTGCACCGTCTCGTACGACGTGGCCGCTCCAGCGGGCGTGGCCGTGCGGGGCTCGGACTCCAGGCACTCCGGGGACGTCGAGCTGAGCGGGGTCAGCGCGGTCGACCTGGAGGTCGGCTCGGGTAACCTGCGGATCGAGAACGTGAGCGGGGCGGTGCAGGCCCGCACCGGCTCCGGCGACATCTCCGTCACCGGCGTCAAGGGAGAGGTGACCCTGCACGCCGGGTCCGGCAACGTCACCGGCCGCGCCCTGGGCGGCGGGGCGGTCACCGCCGGGACCGGCTCGGGTGACGTCGACCTGACGCTGACCTCGGCCAACTCGGTCCGCGCCAAGGCCGGGTCGGGTTCGGTCACCCTCGCCGTGCCGGCCGGTTCCTACCGGGTACGGACGCAGACCGGATCGGGATCCCGGCACGTCTCGGTCGACGACGACGCCACCGCGACCCTGCTGCTGGATCTCGAAACCGGCAGCGGCGACATCTCGGTGCGGCGGAGCTGACCGCTTCGTCGGGCGGCGCCGGTCGTCGGTTCAGAAGCCCAGCCGGCGGAGCTGCTTCGGATCGCGCTGCCAGTCCTTGGCGACCCGGACGTGCAGGTCGAGATAGACCCGGGTGCCGAGCAACTCCTCGATCTGCCGGCGGGAGCGGGTGCCGACGTCCTTGAGCCGGCTGGCCCGTGCCCCGATCACGATGGCCTTCTGGCTGGGCCGCTCGACGTACACGTCGGCGTAGATCTTCATCAGGTCGCCCTCGGGGATCATCTCCTCGACGATCACCGCGATGGAGTGCGGCAGTTCGTCCCGGACGCCTTCCAGGGCCGCCTCCCGGATCAGCTCGGCGACCAGCACCTGCTCCGGCTCGTCGGTGAGCATGTCGTCCGGGTAGAGCTGCGGGGACCGCGGCAGGTATTTGGTCATCACGTCGACCAGGGTGTCCACCTGGTGCCCGCTGACGGCGCTGACCGGCACCACCTCGGCGAAGTCGCCCAGCTCGCTCACCGCGAGCAACTGTTCGGCCAGCCGGCGCCGGTCCACCAGGTCGGTCTTGGTGACCACGGCCACCACCGTGGCCTTCAACTCGCCGATCTCCTGCGAGATGAACCGGTCACCGCGCCCCACCGGCTCGTCGGCCGGGATGCACAGGCCGATGACGTCGACCTCGCTCCAGGTCTGCCGGACCAGGTCGTTCAGCCGCTCGCCGAGCAGCGTACGCGGCCGGTGCAGGCCGGGGGTGTCCACGAGGACGAGCTGGGAGTCGGCCCGGTGCAGCACGGCCCGGATCACGTGCCGGGTGGTCTGCGGCTTGCTTGAGGTGATGGCGATCTTCTGCCCGACGATCGCGTTGGTCAGGGTCGACTTCCCGGCGTTCGGCCGGCCCACGAAGCACGCGAACCCGGCCCGGTAAGGTCGCTCGGCCCGCGCCACTGGATCGCTCACGTACTGCCCCGTCTCCGTCGCACTGGCTCGCCGGCCGGTTCCCGGAGCGCGGCCGACCGGCCTCGCGCCCCACCCTGCCGTACCTGCGAAATTACTCGACCACCGTGCCGAGGAGGGTACCGTCCGGGGCCGCCAGGTGAATCGGCGCCTCCGCCGCCAGGTCCCGGACCGCCGCGTGGCCCGCGCCGTCGAGCGTAGACGCCTCGGACACCACGGCCGCCGCTTCCAGCCGGGTGGCACCGGCGGCGACCGCCGACGCGACGGCCAGTTGCAGCGCCGTGAGGGTCAGCGACGGCAACGCGACGGTCGCGGCGGCGTACGTGCGACCGTCCTGGTCGCGTACGGCCGCGCCCTCGACCGCGCCGACCCGTCCCCGGGCTCCCCGGGCCAGGACGACCAGCTTGGCGTCCTCGGCGACCAGTTCCGGGCCGGGGGTGGTCGCCCGGTCGGCGGGTACGGATGTCTCAGGCATCGGCGTGCTGCCTCTCCTCGGAACGTTGCGGGTGGGCCCGGGCGTGGTCCGACTCGCCCGCCTGGTCCGGCTCGGTGGGCCCGTCGGCCCGGTGGACCAGGACCGAGTCGATCCGGTTGCGCCGCCCGGTGGTCCCCTCGGCGAGCAGCCGCAGACCGGCCACCTCCGCTTCGGCACCCGGTATCGGCACCCGGCCGAGCGCCTGGGCGAGCAGCCCGCCGACGGTCTCCACCTCGTCGGCCGGCAGTTCGGTGTCGAACAGTTCCCCGAGGGTTTCGACCGGCAGTCGGGCGGTGACCCGGAAGGCGCCGTCGGGCAGTCGTTCCACCGGCGGGCGTTCCACGTCGTACTCGTCGGTGATCTCGCCGACGATCTCCTCGAGGATGTCCTCGATGGTGACGAGGCCACCGGTGCCGCCGTACTCGTCGACCACGACGACCATGTGGGTGCGCGCGGCCTGCATCTCGGACAGCAGGTCGTCGACCGGCTTGGACTCGGGCACGAAGGTGGCCGGGCGCATCAGTTCGGCCACCGGGAACTCCTGGTCGCCGCCCTGGATGTGTCGGACGACGTCCTTGAGGTAGAGCACCCCGAGCACGTCGTCGACGCTGTCGCCGACCACCGGGATGCGGGAGAAGCCGGACCGCAGGAAGAGCGCGAGGGCCTGGGAGAGCCGCTTGCGACCCTCGATCCACACCATCTCGGTACGCGGCACCATCACCTCGCGGGCGATCGTGTCGCCCAGCGCGAACACCGAATGGATCATCTGCCGCTCGCCGTGCTCGACCACCCCGCGCTGCTCGGCCAGGTCGACCAGCTCGCGCAGCTCGACCTGGGTGGCGAACGGACCCTCCCGGAAGCCGCGACCGGGCGTCACCGCGTTGCCGACCAGGATGAGCAGCGAGGCCAGCGGGTTGAGCGCGCGGCCGAGCCCGCGGACCACCGGCGCGGCCACCCGACCCACGGCGTAGGCGTGCTGCCGGCCGATCGTCCGGGGGGCGACCCCCACGACGACGAAGCTCACCACCGTCATGGCCCCGGCGGTGACCAGCGCCGCCCGCCAGCCGGCCCCGAAGGTGTCGACGGCGACCAGCGCGACCAGGGTGGTGGCGGTCAGCTCGCACAGCAGTCGCAGCAGCAGGAGCAGGTTGAGGTGCCGGACCGCGTCGACGGCGACCAGTTGCAGCGCCCGCGCCCCCCGGCCGCCGTCCCGGGCCAGTTCCCCGGCCCGTGCCGGGGAGACCACGGCCAGCGCCGACTCGGTCATCGCGAACAGACCGGCCAGCACGACGAGGGCCGCCCCGAAGGCCAGCAGCTGGCCGTCGGGCAGTCCGGCGGTGCTGGCGGTCGACGCCGCCGCCAGCTGGGTGGCTAAGTGGCCGGGCATGGCTACGACGACCGGGCCGCGCGCCAGCTCGACAGCAGCCGGGCCTGTAGGCCGAACATCTCGCGTTCCTCCTCAGGCTCGGCATGGTCGTAGCCGAGCAGATGCAGCACGCCGTGGACGGTGAGCAGGTGCAGCTCGTCCGCGGTCGGATGACCGGCCGTGGCGGCCTGCTTGGCGGCCACCTCCGGACACAGCACGATGTCGCCGAGCAGGCCCGGCTCACCGCCGCTGACCTCGCCGGGGCCGTGGTCGACGCTGCCCTCGTCCATCGGGAACGCGAGGACGTCGGTCGGCCCGTCGCCACCCATCCACCGGTGGTTGAGCTCGGTCATGTAGTCGACGTCGACCAGCAGCACGGACAGTTCGGCGAGCGGGTTGACCCCCATCTCGTCGAGAGCGTGCCGGGCGACGGCGAGCACCGCGTCGGTGTCGACGTCGGCGCCGGACTCGTTGGCGATCTCGATGGACAACTCGTTCCCCTGCTCGCTCTAGCGCCGTCGGCTGGTTCCGGCGGCCCGCCCCGGAACGGCGTGTACGCCCTGACCCTGCTGCGACTCCCGCTCGGCGTCCCACTTGGCGTAGGCGTCCACGATGTCACTGACCAGCCGGTGCCGGACCACGTCCGCGCTGCCGAGCTGGGCGAAGTGGACGTCCTCCACGCCGGTCAGGATCTCCCGCACCACCCGCAGCCCGCTGGACGTGCCGCCGGGCAGGTCGACCTGGGTGATGTCGCCGGTGACCACGATCTTGGAGCCGAAACCCAACCGGGTCAGGAACATCTTCATCTGCTCGGGGGTGGTGTTCTGCGCCTCGTCCAGGATGATGAACGCGTCGTTGAGCGTCCGGCCACGCATGTACGCCAGCGGCGCCACCTCGATCGTCCCGGCCGCCATCAGCTTGGGGATCGAGTCGGGGTCCAGCATGTCGTGCAGCGCGTCGTAGAGCGGGCGCAGGTAGGGGTCGATCTTCTCGTACAGGGTGCCCGGCAGGAAGCCCAGCCGCTCCCCCGCCTCGACCGCCGGTCGGGTGAGGATGATCCGGCTGACCTGCTTGGCCTGGAGCGCCTGCACGGCCTTGGCCATGGCCAGGTAGGTCTTGCCGGTGCCGGCGGGGCCGATGCCGAAGACGATCGTGTTGACGTCGATCGCGTCGACGTAGTGCTTCTGCCCGAGCGTCTTGGGCCGGATGGTCCGCCCGCGCCGGGAGAGGATGTTGAGCGTCAGGACCTCGGCGGGCCGCTCGGCGGTGCCCTGCTCGAGCATCCCGACGGTACGCCGGACGGCGTCGGTGGTCAGTGTCTCGCCCTTCTCGATCAGTTCGAGGAGTTCGGTGAAGAGGCGCTCGGCGAGCGCGTTGTCGGCGGGCGCACCGGTGATCGTGATCTCGTTGCCACGGACGTGTACGTCGCTGCCGATCGAGCGCTCGACGAGTCGGAGGATCTCATCGCCGGCGCCCAGCAGGTTGACCATGATCTGCGGGTCGGGCACCGTGATCCTGGTCTGCACCCGGGGCTGGCCGGGGGGTGGAGTGCCGGTCATAGGTCGGGCCGTACGGCCCTACGCCACCTGCTCTCGATCTCGGTGCCGCGCCCCGGTGGCGCGACGTGCGGTCGTACCCACCATCGTATCCGTTGAACGCCGGGACGACCCCGCCCATTTCCGCCCGTGCCGCGTCCGCTGCCCGCCTCGCCGGATCGTGGGCCGGGGTCAGGCCCGGAAGTCGTACCGGTCGAACGCCTCCTGGCGGCGGGTGAACCGGTAGGTGGCCCAGTGCATCCGTACCACCGTGCCGGTCCGGTCCCGGGTGAGCCGCAGCAGCTCTCCCACCTCTCGCCCGGAAACCGTACGAAACATGTCTGGATTGTCCGGAAGTGGGGCGAAAACCGCCGGCGGGACGCCCGCCGGACTGTCGGCGGCGCTGGCCCGCAGGGCGCCGTCATGCCAGGAGAAGAGGTACTCGAAACCCTCGCCCCACCAGCGTCCCAGCATCCCCCGGTACGCCGGGGGCGCCGGCTCACCCGGCGCCCACGGCTCGATGTCGGCCGGATCGTCCCGGACCGCCACCGCCATCAGCTCGTGCGGCAACTCGCCGATCTCGATCGCCGTGCCGGAGGACGCGAGCACGGCGCAGCCCATGGCCTTCGGGGTGTCGGCCCCGCCACGCCGGCCGTACACCCCGGCCAGGAAACCCGGCATGGCGCCACCGTGGCCGACATGTACCACCCGATCCCCCTGGGGCACCAGCATCAGCCCGAGGCCGAACCCGGCCCGCCAGGAGGTCTCCTCGACGACCGTGCGGGGCCAGCGCATCTCGTCCACGGTTTCCGGTCGCAGCACCCTCGCGTCCGGGTCCACGGTCGCCGGGTCGGCCAGGAACGCCGCCCAGCGCGCCATGTCGCCGGCCGTGCTCCACAGCTGCGCCGCCGGGGAGACCGCGTCGAGGTCGATCGGTGGCTCCGGCCGCGCCTCGTCGGAGTACGCGTCGACCAGGAACCCGGTGGCCGCCCGGGGTCCCGGCTCGATCCCGGTGCCGGTCAGACCCAGCGGCCCGAGGATCCGCTCGGCCAGCACCTCGGCCCAGGTACCGCCGCGCAGCCGGCCCACCGCGTGGCCCAGCAGGGACAGGCTCAGATTCGAGTAGTGGTAGCGCCGGCCGGGCGGGAGCACCCGCTCGGCCTCGGCCAACTCGGCCAGCAGCCGGTCCACGTCCGGGTTCCGCAGCGTGTCCCAGACATCGCCGGGCGGCTCCCGTTGCAGGCCGGCGGTGTGCGACAGCAGCCGGGACACGGTCAGCTCACGATGCTCGGGCACGTCCAGGTGGCGGCCGATCGGGTCGTCCAGGTCGAGCAGCCCGTCATCCCGGCACTGCAACACCAGCACCGCGGTGAGGGTCTTGGTGACCGACCCGATCCGGAACCGGGTGTCCGCGTCGAGCGGGGTGTCGTTGCCCGTCGAGCCGACCGCGCAGAACCACGGCGGCCGGTCGGCCCGGTGCAGTGCGACGGCCAACGCGGGTATCCGGCCGGACGCCTGCACCCGCCGGGTCATCCGTTCCAGTTGCCGCTGTACGTCCGTCATCGCCGCGTCCCCCGACTCCGCCCGGCGCGGTCACCCGGCCCGGCGTACCGGCCGGTGGCCCACTCGCTGCTCAGCATGGCGGTCGGCGGGTCAGGGACAGAGCATGGGGCCGAGCGGGGCACCGCCCAGCACATGGGCGTGGGCGTGCGCGACCTCCTGCCCACTGTTCGGCCCGGTGTTGAAGATCAGCCGGAACCCGTCGGCCGCCACCCCCTCGTGCTCGGCGACCACCGCCGCGGTGGCCAGTACCTCGGCGGTCACCGTCGGGTCAGCCTCGGCCATCGTCACCACATCCGCGAAGTGCTCCTTCGGGATCACCAGCACGTGTACCGGGGCCTTCGGGTTGATGTCCCGGAACGCGAGCGTGGTGTCGGTCTCCCGGACGATGGTCGCCGGGATCTCCCCGGCCACGATGCGGCAGAACAGGCAGTCGTCGTTTCCCACCAGCGCATGGTAGGCCACGAAGTGAGGGCCCCCGGCCAGGCGGCACGGTCGGGCGGCGCACGGCACCGTCCGGCAGCCGGCCCGGTGCGGTCGTGGGGCAGGATGATCGGCATGAGGCGACGGGCGGTACTGGTCACCGGGGCGTCCCGGGGCATCGGGCGGGCGATCGCGATGGCGTTCGCCGCCGACGGCGACCGGGTGGCCGTACACCACCGGGACTCGGCGGCGCTGGCCGAGCAGTTGCGCGACTCGCTGCCCGGCGGCGGGCACACGGTGGTCCAGGCCGACCTGGCCGACCCGGACGCCGTACGGGCCATGGTGGACAGCGCCGCCGACCAACTGGGCGGGCTGGACGTCCTGGTCAACAACGCCGGCCTGTTCACGGCGCACCCCATCGTGGAGACGGACTACGACCAGTGGCAACGGCACTGGCGTCGCACCCTGGACACCAACCTGCTCGGCCCGGCGAACGCCTGCTGGTGCGCCGTACGCCACCTGCGGGAACGGGGTGGCGGGCGGATCATCAACGTCTCGTCCCGGGGTGCGTTCCGGGGCGAGCCGGACGCCCCGGCCTACGGCGCGAGCAAGGCCGGTCTCAACGCGCTGGGCCAGTCCCTCGCGGTGGCGCTGGCGCCGCACGGGATCGCCGTCGCCACCGTCGCGCCGGGCTTCGTCGAGACGGACATGACGAACGAACACCTCAAGGCCGAGCGCGGCGCCGCGATCCGGGCGCAGAGCCCGTTCGGCCGGGTGGCCCAGCCGGAGGAGATCGCCTCGGCCGTCCACTGGCTCGCCTCACCAGCGGCGGAGTGGGCCTCCGGCACCGTGATCGACCTCAACGGCGCCTCGTACCTGCGCACCTGAACACCACCCGGCACAGACCCACCTGAACACCGCCCCGGCGCCGCTCGTGGTGCGGGCCGTCACCGAGGGACGGGCGTCACCAGCGGCGCAGCCGGGTCGACAGCACGGCCAGCGCGGCAACGCCAGCGGTCGAGGTACGCAGCACCGCGTCGCCCAACCGCACCGGCACCGCGCCCGCGGCCACGAACGTCGCCAGCTCGTCCGGGGTGATGCCACCCTCGGGCCCCACCACCAGGATGATCTCCCCACCTGGCGGCAGGTCGAGCGCGGTGAGCCGCTCGGTGGCCTCCTCGTGCAGCACCACCGCGGCGCTCGCGCCGGACAGCCGGGCAGCGAGCCCCCCGGTGGAGCAGTCCGGGTCGCCGGAAACCACCGGCAGCCACGGCCGGCGGGACTGCTTGGCCGCCTCCCGGGCCGTGGCCACCCACTTCTGGCGGGCCCGGTCGCCCCGGTCGCCACGCCACTGCGCGACCGAACGGGCGGCCGCCCACGGAACGATCTCGTCGACACCCACCTCGGTCATCGCCTGCACCGCCAGCTCGCCCCGGTCTCCCTTGGCGATCCCCTGCGCGACCACGAGCCGAGGGTCGGGCGGCTCGGCGTACCAGCGGGTGGTGACGGACAGCTCAAGACTGCCCCGGCCGACGGCCCGGACCACCGCGCCGGCCGTGCCACCCCGCCCGTCCGCGAGCAGCAGTTCCTCGCCCGGCCGCAGCCGCTGCACGGTCGCCGCGTGGTGCCCCTCCGGACCGTCGAGCAGGTACGTCTCACCGTCGGGCAACGCCTCGACCAGGAACAACGGCGCGCTCATCGGTACCGGTCAGGCGTGGCCGTTGAAGGCGTCCCGCATCCGGGAGAAGAACCCGCCCTGCTTGGTCAGCTCGGCGACCTCCTCGCCCCGGGTCTTGGCGAAGTCGCGCAGCATCCGCTCCTGGTCGGCGTCGAGTTTGGTGGGGGTACGCACGTCCAGGTGGACGTAGAGGTCGCCCCGACCGGTGCCGCGCAGGTGCGGTACGCCCCGGGCCCGCAGCCGCAGGGTGCTGCCCGGCTGGGTGCCCGCCTTCACGTCGACCGGTTCCTCGCTGTCCAGCGTCTTGATCGTCAGTCGGGTCCCCAGCGCCGCCGCCGTCATCGGAACGGTGACCCGGCAGTGCAGGTCGTCGCCCTTTCGCGAGTAGACGTCGTGCGGTCGCTCGTGGATCTCGACGTACAGGTCACCCGCCGTGCCGCCGCCGGGGCCCACCTCGCCCTGCTGGGCCAGCCGGATCCGCATCCCGTCCTCGACCCCGGCCGGGATCTTGACGGTGAGCGACCGGCGGGTCCGGACCCGGCCGTCACCGGCGCAGGTGGGACAGGGGTGCGGGATGATCGTCCCGTAGCCCTGGCAGACCGCGCACGGCCGGGACGACACCACCTGGCCCAGGAAGGTGCGCTGCACCGACTGGACCTCACCCCGACCGCCGCACGTCTCGCAGGTGGCCAGGTGGGTGCCGGCCGCCGTGCCCGCCCCCGAGCAGGTGGTGCAGAGCACCGCCGTGTCCACGGTGATCGGCGCCTCGACCCCGAACGCGGTCTCGTGCAGGTCGAGTTCGAGCCGCAGGATCGCGTCCGAGCCGGGCCGGGTCCGGGGCCGTGGCCCACGACCCGCGCCGCCGCCCGCCGCACCGAAGAAGGCGTCCATGA
Organism: Plantactinospora sp. A48; assembly: GCF_055793945.1. Taxonomy (NCBI): domain Bacteria; kingdom Bacillati; phylum Actinomycetota; class Actinomycetes; order Micromonosporales; family Micromonosporaceae; genus Plantactinospora; species Plantactinospora sp. A48. The sequence continues at coordinate 89,233 of NZ_JBTIXF010000018.1, forward strand.
TGTCCTGGAACCCGACGAACGGTCCGGCGCCGCCCGGGCCGGCCCCGCCACCCCCGCCGGGGGCGAGCGGGTCGCCACCCAGGTCGACGATCTGCCGCTTCTGGTCGTCGGAGAGGACCTCGTACGCGGCGTTGATCTCCTTGAAGCGGTCGTGCGCCGCCGGGTCCGGGTTGACGTCCGGGTGGTACTGCCGCGCCAACTTGCGGTAGGCGCGCTTGATCTCGTCATCCGAGGCGTCCCGGCTCACGCCGAGGATCCCGTAGTAGTCCCTGGTCACTGCGTTCCGTGTCCCCATGTCGATCTCGCGTCGGCCGCCGGTCGGCAGGTCGGTTCAGTTCTGCGCCAGCAGGTCACCCACGTAGCGTGCCACGGCACGCACAGTGGCGATCGTGCCGGGGTAATCCATCCGGGTCGGTCCCAGCACACCCAGCCCGCCCACGATGGTCGCACCCGGGCCGTAGCCGGTGCTGACCACTGACGCGGCCCGCAGATTGTCGATCTCGTTCTCGTCGCCGATCCGGACCCGGGTCATGCTCGGCTCCGCCTCCCCGATCAGCTTGAGCAGGATGACCTCCTCCTCCAACGCTTCCAGGATGGGTCGCAGTGACCCCTGGAAGTCGAGCAGCCCGGCCCGGGTCAGGTTGGCCGTTCCGGCCAGCGCGATCCGCTCCTCGTGCCGTTCGACAAGTGTCTCCAGCAACACGCTGGCGAGCGTGGCCATGGCCATCCGCAGGCGCGGCACCGCCTCGTCGACGAGGGCCTGCACCAGTGGGGGTGTGTCGGACAGCTTGGTCCCGACCAGTTTCTCGTTGACCAGCCGCCGCAGGTCGAGCACATCCTCGGCCGGCACCGGACCGGGCAGTTCCACCAACCGCTGCTCGACCCGGCCGGTGTCGGCGATCATCACCAGCATCAGCCGGGTGGTGGAGATCGACACCAGTTCCAGATGCCGCACGGAGGACCGGGCCAGGCTCGGGTACTGCACCACGGCGACCTGGCGGGTGAGCTGGGCCAGCAGGCGTACGGTCCGGTGCACCACGTCGTCCAGGTCGACCGCGCCCACCAGGAACCGCTCGATCGCCCGGCGCTCGGCCGGGCTGAGCGGTTTGACCCGGGACAACCGGTCGACGAAGAGCCGGTAGCCCCGGTCGGTGGGCACCCGGCCCGCGCTGGTGTGTGGCTGCCGGATGTAGCCCTCCTCCTCCAGCACGGCCATGTCGTTGCGGACCGTGGCGGGCGACACACCGAGCTGGTGCCGTTCGACCAGCGCCCGACTGCCGACCGGCTCCTGGGTGGCGACGTAGTCCTCCACGATCGCCCGCAGGACGTCGAGCTTGCGTTCGTCGAGACCCATCTTCACCTCCCGACCGCCGACACCTGTGCCTGGCACTCGACTGTAGCGAGTGCCAGTCTACGACGCCCGGTCCCGTCACCGCGATCATCGCTTTCCGCACCGCGCCCGAAACCGCCACCCACGGGTCGACGCCGGGCGATCCGGGGGTGCTGGCGCGAGGTGCGCGGGCCCCCTACCGTGACCCCATGACCGAACCACCTCGCCCACCGGCCGCGCCCGGTTCCGGCGACGAGTCCGCGGACCCCACCGCTCAGCTTCCACCACAGGCGCCGTCCTCCGCATCCCCGACTTCCGCTTTTCCGGCCCCCTCCGCCGCCCCGGACCCCGAGCCCCCGGCTTCGGCTCCCCCGGCCGCCGGATATCCGCCGCCGGGCGGCAGCTACCCACCCGGCGACGCCCCGCAACCACCGACCGGGGGCTACGGCGGAAGCCCCGGCCCCGGTGGCCCCGAGGGTCCCGGTGGGCCCGGATATCCGCCGGGCGGCGGGTACGGCCCCGGCGGATACGGCCCGGGTAGCGGCCCCGGCGGATACGGCCCAGGCAGCGGCCCCGGCGGGTACGGCCCAGGCAGCGGCCCCGGCGGATACGGCGGCCCGGTCCCCGGCGGGTACGCCAGCAACGACGACCGGGTCTGGGCGCTGGTGGCGCACTTCGGCGGTCCGGTCGGGGTGGTGGTCGGTGGCGGTCTGCTCGGCTGGGTCGCCCCGCTGGTCGCCCTGATGGGGCGGGGTCAGCAGTCGCCGGCGGTTCGGGCCCACTCGATCGGCGCGCTGAACTTCCAGATCACCTGGGCGGTCGCGGTCGCGCTCGGCTGGGTGGTCGCCGGGATCACCTGCGGGCTGTTGTTCTTCATCCCGCTGCTGGTCTGGCTGGTACCGGTGATCTTCGGCATCATCGGCGGCGTCAAGGCCAACGAGGGTCAGCTCTACCGCTACCCGGCCAGCTACGACTTCGTGAAGCGCTGACCGCGCGGGAAACCGGACCGGGACTCAGGGGAGGAGGTCGCGCACGACGGCGTCGGCGAGGAGCCGGCCGCGCAGCGTGAGCACGGCCTGGTCGGTGGCGTACGGCGCCGGTTCGAGCAGGCCGTCCGTCAGCGCCCGCTTCGCCGCCGCCCGCCCCGACTCGTCCAGCGTCGCCAGTGGCAGCCCGTCGGCCAGCCGCAGCCGCAGCATCACGTCCTCGGTCCGCCGGTCCGCCTCGGTCAACACCTCCCGGCCCTGTCCCGGTGAGCGGCCCGAGGCCAGCCGCTTCGCGTACGCCGTGGGGTGTTTGACGTTCCACCAGCGCACGCCGCCGACGTGGCTGTGCGCCCCCGGGCCGAGGCCCCACCAGTCCGCGCCCGTCCAGTAGAGCAGGTTGTGCCGGCAGCGGGCCGCCGGCGAGGTGGCCCAGTTGGACACCTCGTACCAGCCGAAGCCGGCGGCCGACAGCGCGGCCTCCGCCGCCAGGTAGCGGTCCGCGGCCACGTCGTCGGACGGGTACGGCAGCTCCCCGCGACGCACCCGGGCCGCCAGCCGGGTGCCGTCCTCGACGATCAGCGAGTACGCGCTGACATGGTCGACTCCCGCGGCTGTCGCCTGGGCCAGCGACTCGGCGAAGTCCTCCGGACTCTCCCCCGGGGTTCCGTAGATCAGATCCAGGTTGACGTGCGCGAACCCGGCCTCCCGGGCCTCCCGGGCGGCGGCGGTGGCCCGCCCCGGCCGGTGCCTGCGGTCCAGCACGGCCAGCACCCCCGGCGCGGCCGACTGCATGCCCAGGGAGATCCGGTTGTAGCCGGCCGCCCGCAACGCGGCCAGCGACTCCGGGGTCACCGACTCGGGGTTGGCCTCGGTGGTCACCTCCACGTCGGGCGCGAGCCCCCAGGTCTGGTCGATGCCGTCCAGGATCCGGGCCAGGTCGTCGGCGCTGAGCAGGGTCGGCGTGCCGCCGCCCACGAAGACCGTGTCCACCCGACGGGGCGGCGCGGTCGCGAGCACCCGCCGGGCCAGCGCCAGCTCGGCCAGCACCGAATCCGGGTACGTCTCGCGGCTCCCGCCGCCGCCCAGCTCGCTCGCGGTGTAGGTGTTGAAGTCGCAGTATCCGCAGCGGCTGGCGCAGAACGGTACGTGGACGTACACGCCGAACCCACGCCCGCCCACGTCGGCGAGCGCCGCCCGGGGCAGGGCGCCGTCGTCGGGTACGGGTTCACCATCTGGGAGGGCACCGGGCATGACGACTATTGTGCGCGCATGACTGAGGCCGTCGACCAGCTCATCCGGGTGTCCACCGCCGCCGGGGTGACCACGCTCACCCTGGACAGCCCGCACAACCGCAACGCGCTGTCCACCCCGCTGATGACCCAGCTGCTGGACACGCTCGCGGTGGCGGTCGCCGACGACGCGGTCCGGGTGGTCGTGCTGGCCCACACCGGCCCGGTGTTCTGCTCGGGCGCCGACCTCAAGGAGACCGCGGCGGCGTACGCCAGTGGCACCGTGCCGGCCGGGATGCTGGGTGAGGTGCTGGCGGCGATCTGGGAGTGCCCGAAGCCGGTGCTGGCCCAGGTCGCGGGGCCGGCCCGGGCCGGTGGCCTGGGGTTGATCGCGGCGGCCGACCTCGCGGTCTGCGCCTCGGCCGCGACATTCGCGTTCACCGAGGTCCGCCTCGGGGTCATCCCAGCGGTCATCTCCGCCACCGTGCTGCGCCGGCTCGCCCCCCGGGCCGCCGCCGAGCTGTACCTGACCGGCGAGGTCTTCGACGGTGTCCGCGCCGAACGGGTCGGGCTGGTCACCGCCGCCGTGCCCGCCGACGAGCTGGCCGGAACGGTACGGCGGTACTGCGCCGCCCTGGTGCGCGGCGCCCCCGACGCGCTGGCCGGAACCAAGGAACTGCTCCGCCGGCCGGTCGGCGCCGACCTGCGCGCCGAACTGGCCGAGCTGTCCGCCCGCTCCGTCGACTACTTCCGCTCCGACGAGGGCCGGGAGGGTGTCCTCGCGTTCCGGGAGAAGCGGCCGGCCCGCTGGGTGCCCGACGACCAACCGGGACTCGACGCCTGAATGACCGTTCGTGCAATCAACTCACTGTCCGGTTCGACGTAGGCTGGGGAACCTGTCGGCAGGGGGTACGTATTGCGGGCTCGGACGATGGTGGCGGTCGCCGTGGTGGTCACGGTGCTGGTCGTGGGTGGTCTGTACGCGGGCGTCAACGGGCTGAAGGGGCAACTCCCCCGGGCGGTCGGCTGCGTGGTACAGGCCGAGGGCACGGTCAACCTTGACCCCGACCAGATGGCCAACGCGGCCACCATCACCGCGGTCGGCATCCGGCGGCACATGCCGGAGCAGGCCGTGGTGGTGGCGCTGGCGACCGCCTTTCAGGAGTCCCGACTGCGGAACCTCACCGGCGGCGACCGGGACTCGGTCGGGCTGTTCCAGCAGCGACCCAGCCAGGGTTGGGGCACCCCGCAGCAGATCCGGGATCCGCGCTACGCGGCCGAGCGGTTCTACAAGGCGCTGGCCAAGGTCCGGGGTTGGCAGCACATGCGGATCACCGAGGCGGCCCAGCGGGTGCAGCGCTCGGCTTTCCCCGAGGCGTACCAGCAGTGGGCCGACGATGCCGCGGTGCTTTCCCGGGCCCTGCTGGGCGATGCGTCCGGCGCGGTGGCCTGCACCGTCGCCCGGGAACCGGCGCTGCGCGGTGCCGCCGCGACGACCGCGCTGACCAGCATGGTCGCGCTGGACTGGGGTGCCGTGACGGCCTCCACGCCGGACCGTTCGCCCGGCTTCACCCTGACCGCCGGTGACGCCCGGGCCGGCTGGCGGTACGCGCACTGGCTGGTGTCGCACGCCGACGACAACGGAATCAAGCGGGTCCGCTTCGCCGATCTCCAGTGGACCGCCGGCGACGGCACCTGGTCGGCGGTCCGCGACGACGTGCCCAGCACCGGCCTGGTCATCGCCGAGGTGTTCCGGTAAGGAAGGGCACCTTTATCGCTTTCGGTATAGGAAGGGCCCCCGCTTAACCCAATGGCGGCAGCCCAACGCCCGGTCCGATTGTCGCCAGACGCGCCGTCCACGGTCGGCCAGGCTCTACCGCATGAACGAACTGACGAACAGGGTCGCGCTGGTCACGGGCGGCAGCCGGGGCATCGGAGCGGCGATCGTACGGCGCCTGGCCGCCCAGGGTGCGGACCTGGTGCTGACCTACGAGCGCGCCGAGGAACGGGCGGCGGCGGTCGCCGACGAGGTCAGAAGGTCGGGACGACGCTGCCTGGCCGTCCGGGCCGACGGCGGCGACGAGGCGGCGGTGACGGCCGCGGTCGACGGGGCGGTGGACCACTTCGGACGGCTGGACATCGTGGTCAACAACGCCGCCACCTTCCCGGTGGGTCCGCTGACCGACCTCGGGGCGGCGGCTCTCGATCGTGCCCTCGCCGTCAACGTCCGCGCCCCGTACCTGGTGTCGCGGGCCGCCGCCCGGCACCTCGGTGACGGTGGCCGGATCATCAGCATCGGCAGCAACATCGCCGAGCGGGTCCCGTTCGGCGGAATGACGCTGTACGCGCTGACCAAGACCGCCCTGGTCGGCATGACCAAGGGCCTCGCCCGCGAACTCGGGCCGCGCGGCATCACCGTGAACCTGGTGCATCCGGGTCCGACGGACACCGACGCCAATCCCGCGGACGGACCCAACGCCGAAACGATCGCCGCGCTGACCACGCTGGGCCGTTACGCCGTACCCGACGAGATCGCGGCCGTGGTCTCGTTCCTGGCCGGCGCCGACGGCCGGTACGTCACCGGAGCCGTCGTCAACGCCGACGGCGGGTTCGCCGTCTGACGCGGCTCAGCCCTTCACGGCCCCGGCGACCAGGCCGGCTGCCATCCGGCGTTGCACCAGCACGAAGAAGACGATGACCGGCAGGGTGAACAGGGTTGAGGCGGCCATCACCGATCCCCACGCCGTGTCGTCCCGACCGAAGAAGAAGGTCATCGCCACCGGGAGGGTGTACCGCTGCTGGTCGTTGATGAAGGTCAGCGCGAAGATCAGCTCGTTCCAGGCGGTGATGAAGGAGAAGATGCTCGTCGCCACGAGGCCGGGGGCAACCAACGGCAGCAGAATCTTGCGGTACGTCTGGAGCCGGCTGGCACCGTCGATCGCCGCCGCCTCCTCCAACTCCCTGGGTACCGCCGCGACGAAGCCGCGCAGCATCCAGATCGCGAACGGCAGCGAGAATCCGAGGTACGTCAGGATGAGGCTGGGCAGGGTGTTGTAGAGCCCGAGCCGCTGGATCATCAGGAACAGCGGGATGACCAGCGCCTCCAGCGGGATCATCTGGACCACGAGCAGCAGCATCAGGAAGGTGGTGCGCAGCCGGAACCGGAACCGGGCCACCGCGGTGGCCGCGAGCAGCGCGACCAGGCCGCTGAGCAGGACGGTCGCCCCGGCCACGATGGCGCTGTTGACGAAGAAGTCCAGGAAGGTGACGCCGGGGATCAGGTTGCCGGTCAGGATCTCCCGGTAGTGCGCCAGGGTGGGATGGGCCGGCACCGGCTGTGGGGTGGCGGCGAAGATGTCCTGGTTGGACTTCAGCGAGGTGGCGACCATCCAGTAGACCGGGAACACCGCGAACAGCGCCACCAGCAGTCCGGCCCCGTTGAGCGCGAACCGCCGCGCGATCCGGCCCGTCCCTGCCCGCCGCGCGATCCGGCCCGTCCCTGCCCGCCGCGCGGTCCGGCCCGTCCCTGCCCGCCGCGCGGTCCGGCCCGTCCGTGCGCGCCTCGCGGTCATGATTCCTCCTGCCTGAGCACCATGCGGACGTAGAGGCCAGTGACCACGAGCAGGATCACGGTGAGGATCACCGCGATCGCGGCGCCCAGGCCGTACTTCGGCGGTGGCGAGAAGGCCGAGGCGTACGAGTAGATGGACAGCATGAACGTCGGCCGGTCCTGGGTGCCGCCGGCCAGCACGTACTGCTGGGTGAAGACCTTGAAGTCCCAGATCGTGGAGAGCACGACGAGGATGCCGAAGACCGGCCGCAGCAGCGGGAAGGTCACCGCCCAGAAGATCCGCCACGGGCCCGCCCCGTCCACCCGGGCCGCCTCGTGCAGTTCGCTCGGCACGCTCTTGAGCCCGGCCAGCACGCTGACCGCGATGAACGGGAACGAGTGCCAGACGACCACCAGGGTCAGGATGGCGAAGAACAGCAGTGGCGAGTTGAACCAGCCGTAACCGGTCCAGTCGGTGCGGCCGAACAGCGCCGTGGACAACCCGTCGGGCAGGGCGTTGAACAGCCAGGTCACCAGGCCGCTCGTGTCGTCGAAGATCCACTTCCAGACGATCGCCCCGGTCAGCGCCGGGGTGGCCCAGGCCAGCATCACGCAGCTGCCGACGAACGTCGCCATCCGCCGGCCGAGCCGGTTGAGCAGCAACCCCACCAGGGTGCCGAGGATCATCGTGAGCACCACGTTGGCCGCGGCGAACAGCACGGTGTTCCGCAGCACCGTCCGGAAGAACGGGTCGGTCAGGATCTCCGTGTAGTTGTCCAGCCCCGCCCACGGCCACTCCCGGTCACCCCGTAGCTGCCGGACGTTGTTCAGCCGGAAGAACGACATGGCCACGACCTGGCCGAGTGGCCAGAGCAGCAGCACGCCGATGATGACGAGGCTGGGCAGGAGCAGCAGGTACGGCAGCGACGACCGTCGCGGCGGGTACGACGTCCGTCCGGACCGGGGCCAGCGGCGGGTCCTGCGGACCCGGCCACCGACCCCGGCTCTCGTACGGTCCCTGGTGAGGACGCTCATTTGCTGTTGAGGATGCTTTCCATCTCGGTGGCCGCATCCGAGGTGGCCTGGTCGACGGACTTCTGTCCCTTGATCACCGCGCTGTTCATCGCCTGGGTGACCGTCTTGTTCCGGCTGACCTCGACCCACTTCGGGGTGAGCGGGGTGAGCTTGGTGTCCCGCATGGCGGTCGCGAACGGCGCCATCATCCGGTCGCTCGCGTACGTGCCACCCGCGACCAGGTCCTGGTAGACCGGGAAGAAGCCGAGGCTGCTGGCCCACTTGCCGTCGTTGGCCTTGCTCAGCAGCACGGTCAGATAGTCCCAGGCCAGTTCCTGGCGGCTGCTGTCCTTCCAGACCGCGATGTCCGAACCACCCGCGAAGGCCGGCGCCGGCTTGCCGTCCGGCCCCGGGATCGGGAACGTGCCCCAGGACTTCTCGATGGCCGGGTTGTCCTTCTTCATGGCGCCCTGTTGCCAGCTGCCCGCGAAGGTCATCGCGGCCTTGCCGCTGGCGAACTGGGTCCGGGCGTCGACCTCGTTCCAGCCGGCGGCGGCCGGCGGGGCCACCTTCTCCCTGGTCACCAGCCCGGTCCAGAACTCGACCGCGCGGCGCGCCTCCGGGGTGGTGTAGCCGGACTTCCAGGTGTCGCCCTGCTTGGTCGCGATCTCTCCGCCGGCCGCCCACAGGAAGGAGTAGAACGGCAGCTCGGAGTTGCCGGGCAGGGCGATGCCGTACGTGCCGGGCTTCTTGGCCTGTACGGCCTTGGCGTCGGCGACCAGCTCGTCCCAGGTGGTCGGGGGTTGCTTGATGCCCGCCTCGGCGAACCAGTCGGTGCGGTAGTAGATGCCCCGGACGCCGGCGTACCACGGCACCCCGTACTGCCTGCCATCGAGCTGGGCGTTCTGCACGAGGTCCGGGAGGATGTCCTTGCCCTCGGCCCAACCGGACATCCGGTCGGTGAGGTCCGCCAGCGCCTCCTGCTGGGCCCAGCCCTGCGTCTCGGTGTTGCCAAGCTCGGTGACGTCGGGGCCCTCGCCTCCGGCCAGTGCGGCCTGGAACTTCTTCGGGGCCTCAAGCCACGGCACGTACTGGATGACCACGTCGGTTTCCGGGTGCTTCTGCTTGAACTCACTCTCGACGCCGTCGAGGAACGAGTTCTGCGCCTCGCCGCCCTCACCCATCATCCAGACGGTCAGTTTGCTGTTGTCGGCCGCCTTGTCGGCGTCCGACCCGCCGCACGCGGCGAGCAGCATCGCTGCCGAGGCCGCCACGGCGGTGACCGGGACGAGCCCTCTCCACCTCTTCACGACACGTCTCCCTCGCGCTTGGCACTAACCTTCTCTGCCGCACCCTAGTAGGAAAAATTCCTTTACGACAGGGGTGGCACCAAGGCCGGATCCGTCGCTCCGCCGGACCCCTCGCGACCCCGCTGAACACGGGTTATACCGTGCCGGTCGTCGGCGGACCGCGCAGGAGGCCGGAAACGGTCGAGGGGGGCGCGAGCCGTTCGACGAGCGACCCCCCCCTGCCCCCCCCCCTCGCGGGTTAACCGATGGTGATGGTGTGCGTCAGTACCGGCTCACGCCGCGCCGGCCACCGACACCGGCCACGATCGCCACGGCGATGGCGGCCACGACAACCTGCACCAGCAGCTCGGTCCAGTCGATGCCCTCGGTCTCGGTCGCGATCCCGGCGGCGCGGGCGATGACGGTGCCCAGCAGGGCGGCACCGACACCGATCACCATGTGCAGCCACATCGGCATGTTCTGGCGGCCCGGGACGACCAGACGGCCGAGCGCGCCGACAACGAGACCAACGATGAGCGCGGTGATGATCCCCATTACAGTCACGGTCGCCCTCCTCAGGGTGCGTCACACATTCACAATGTCTGTTGTTCTTGCTGTGTTGCACACGTAGTTCCCGAGGGCCCGAAAACTCAAACCGAACTCGCCGGCCAACTTGTCGCGGCGTGTCCGCTACCGCCCGATCCGCCGTCGCCGGCACGGCCGCGTTCGAGCAGCTCAGAACGCCCGATCCCGGGCGAATCGCAGCCCGAAGCCCACCGCCGACCCGCCCCAAAAATCCACCCCGTCGAGCCAGGCCCCACCCAGAAGGTCCGCCCGGAACACACCTACGACGGAATCAGGCCCACCCACGCTGGGGTCCCGCCGGGCCCGCCCACGACGGAATCAGGCCCACCCACGCTGGGGTTTTCGGGGGGGGGCGAACACACAACAAACAAACCTATCCACCCAAAAAGAGAGGGAGTGAAAGAGGAGAAACAAAA